>JBDRVV010000062.1 GCA_039802005.1 candidate division WOR-3 bacterium | reverse complement strand
ATCATAATAAACCTTTAATCCCAAACAAAAGTAATTCCAAAGATTATCGACAGTTATAGAAACTATATCTGGAATTAAATTTTTAGAATTACTATTAGAAGGACGATTAGCAAACGTAGAATAATTTGCAATTACAAATTTATCACATAGACTTATTAAATTACGAGACCACATCAAAAGAGTATTAGTATATTCATAAAAAGAACGACGCAAATAATAAATATCATCATCTACATCACAAATCAAATCTATATCATGTGAAATACGATCTATATCAATATTAACTTCACAAGAATCTACTAAATAAAAATCAAAACTACCAGATTTGAAATTATTTATAGCATTATGGAGATCATAATATAATGAATTAATAGCACCAATAACTAAACGAGAAAGATTAGCTTTAACATAAAGTTCATAGAAATAAATAGACTTATCAATATTATCAGAATCCATTGAAGCTATAAATTTTTCAAATTCAACTAAATTTGACATTAATTACAACCTCCACAACAAGAAGCGATAAGTAATAAAATCAAAAATACCATCCACAACTTTAATATATAAGCACACTTCATTCAACATACTCCTCATAAACAACAAAAACATGAACCTTCATTGAATTCTTATCAGTAAGTTTAAAGTATTCAGATGCATTTAATTCAACACCATCATTAAACTTAACAGTAACGTTACAATAATCACTAAAGAACAAGCCCATCAACATATTGACATCAAAAACTTTATAATCAACCGAATCCACACGAAGATCATTAACTTGATATAAACTATCAACAGGACGTACAACTAAAAACTTAACCATATTTTTATCAACATTGAGATTGTTATATGCATTACGGACTTGATCATTAACGAACTTAATTACATCATAATTTTTACTATTAAAAGTATCAGGAACATGAACAGAAAGCACAGAATCATTTTCATATGTAAACACAGAATTACCGGAAACGATATGATTTAATAAACGATTACAATTTACAAGATTACGATAAACACTTCCATATCCAATCAAAGCGACTACTACAGACAAAAGATAAACTACAAGATAAAAATACTCAGGGTATTTAAAAATAAAATTTAACACCTTTCGGGCAGGGTTCACCTGCCCTTTGTCTGGAGTGCTATTTCCAGACATACAAATTATTTTTACACATTATTTGAGATTATTTATAAATAAGACTAAAATTGAGTAAAAATAATTATTTTTAATTTTATAAGTTTTTAAAGCTTTCATTATCCTCAATATCAATCATTTCCACCACTCTCCTTCTATATTTTTCTACTATTTCATCCTTATCAGATTTAATGCTATTTAATATCCTAGATTCAGATTTGTCTCTATTTCTTCTCTCTTCGTTATAAGCATAAACATCCCCCAATGCTTTATCAAAACTTAAGTTGAATGTTCTGCATATTCTTATTATTAATTCCAGACTCACTTCATCATATCTACCTTCCAACAAGCAATTTATTTCTTTTTTAAATTTCTCTATGTTGTTCTCATCTTTATACAGTAATCTGGCTAGCTTTTCAACGCTTATTTCGTAAGACTTTAAAATTCTTAAAACCGTGCTTCTCACATCAGGATTAACAATCAATTTTCCAACACCCATTAATTTTCAACCCTAGATAATTGAATTTAGTTCTCGTACTAGATCGGGATTATTTTCAATGATTTTTTGTGTCATATCCACCAACTTCCCATCCATAACAGCATTCTCTAAGGTCTCTAATTTCTTATGTTGATTTGCCACTATCTTCTCAGAGAAATTTGCCAAAGCTTCTACAAATTGACTTGAATTTTTGGTATTTTTAGCGAGGTAAGGAATTACAACCTTGTCAATTACATTCTTCATACTCAGTTCTCCTTATTTTTTATTTAATTTAAAATCTTAATATCAAAATTTCAATGCCGCCTCTGCAAACTTAATTTTTTAAAATTTAAAACATATATTTTATATAAAAATTTTGAGCACGCAAGAAGATGAGAATCAGCTTGCGTGCTCTTCAATTCGAGAAAAATTTTGATAATCAATTTAATTATGCTGTGAAGTCTGCTCGTGCAACTGACGCCGCATTCCCTAAAACAAATCCAACCGTTTCATACGTTCTAAGCTCTACATGCGGCTCGAAATTCTCAACCACAGTCTTAGCATCTTGAGTCATATAAAACTTACCAGTATAATCCTCATCGCTGAAGAAGTAAATGGTGTTTGTTGGGACGAATGTGGATTGCCATTTTCGTGTAGGAATCCACTCGAGTCCGGCAATCTTCAAAGTATCCATCTTCCCCTGCATCAAATCCAAAGAGTAGTTACCACCGGCTTCATCACGGCCCCATCCATAAATTTCAGCCATCGTTATGTAGTTAACAATTGCCCTGGTAGATTCGATGAAGTATGGGGTAGCGCGGGTGATCACTGCTGCTCTTTGCACATTCTTACGCGTAACACCACCAGAGAACTCCTTCCACTGTACAACGCCGGTGAAAGGAACTACGGCGTTAGCGGCGCCACCTAGAGCAGTATTTACCATAGCGAAGAAGGCTGCATCCTCCCTAGTCCCCAGCTCTTCTACGAATCTATCCCCCAAAATCTTTTGTACTGGAGCTTCCCAAGTCATAACCTGATTAACGTCAAACCTCAATGCTGGACTCCAAACATGATTGATGTAAACCCTATAACGCCTTCCCTTTAGGAACCATTGCACAGGTTGAGATAGCAATGGAGCGGTGATGGCTGCTGGCGAATCGGGTTCCAAATCAACCACCACAGACGGAACCTGGCTATCAACTTCCCTATCCAGATCAGCTTGAGTAATTGTCTGTGGGCTGAAAATCTTACGAGTTAAAACAACGTCAGGCATTCTCAATCGAGTATATTTAGTATTTGCAGCAGCGATCTTATCAGTCCTGCCTGACAATACATTTGCAACAAACTGTTCATTTATTTGAGATGCTGTATAATCCATTTCACTTTCTCCGTTTATATTTAGACTTTTAAATACAAATTTTTATTAAGCTGTCTTAGGATGGAAATAAGTGTAGAAAGTCAATACACTCTTCCTGAACACATTCTGCCCAGCCGATCCCGTTGTACCCACAAAGAAATTGATACCTTCACCAACTTGAGCATAGCTTACGATTCCACAAACCCAGCTGGAATGCATAGCAGCTCCAGCCGTTGTAAGTAGTCCATTGGCTGTAGCAGTTAATACACTATTTACATTATATGTCTGGGCAGTGTCATATTCTGTGGTTTGGCATTCATACCCAGCCAATCCCACCAGCACGTGCCTCATTCCTTCAGGCAATCCAGTATAAAACAAATCGCTACTTTGCCATCCCTGGCCTACTGTATTTTCGGGTAGGATAATCATTGGTACTTCAGACCCAGTTCCCGGCCCAGCAGTCCATAATCCATTACTATCCAACTTCCCTACCCTACCTACTTTAGCATTACTCTCGCTTGCTGAATGTACTCGTACACTCTTTGTTAATGCATAAAGAGGATGAAATCCTCTAATGACATCGATCCAATTATCAACTACGGACGGCATCGCTTTATTCTCTCCTGTTAGTTTTTAATTTTCAAATTTAAAATAGCTCTCGAATGAATTCTTTTGTAGCATCATCATCATCTTTCTTGCTATTCCAACCAGCCCTCTTTTCATTGGAACCATTTGCTATCAGTCCACCGAAATTATCTGATACAAGGCTGTTTGAATAGCCAGCAATCTTTTCATTAGAATAGAACAGCTCCAAAGCTTCCTTATGATTTAAAAGCTTTTCAAGTATATCTTCTTTCTGACTCTCTGCGATTTTCCCATTTTTGCTTAGCAAATCACAAAGCTTATTTGCTCTCAAAAGAATTTCATCATCGTTTTGTACGTATTCAGCAACTTTATAATTCATCCCATCAAGCATTGAAATCGTTGTATCAACCTTTTTAATTAAGTCGTTTATATTCATATTTTTAAACCTTCAAACTCCTCATTTATTACAAATTATAATTAGCTTACCAATTCTTTCAAATATTCTTTCACTATGTTCTTTAGAATTGCATCTGCCTTCTTACCCAAGTTCTTGTTCTTCATCCTGGCGATCTTTATCTCAGATGCAATCTTTGTGGCTGCCATCTTGCTTACTTTTCCAACCGCCATCTTTTCTAATTGCTCAGGAGATATATTCATTTCTTCTAATGCAGCCGCAAAAGCCTCAACTCCATCACCCTCTAACGACTTTTCCAACTCAGACAATTCATATTCAGATGTCTTCTCTATTTCTTCATCCGTCTCATAACTTCCCTCATCATTTTCTTCTTCTTCTCCATGCATGTTTTCTTCGTTTTCACTATCATTCTTCACTTTCTTCTTATCTGATTTTTTGCTTCCGTTTGTAAAGTTATATTCTGATGTCTTTTCCTCTCCTACATCACTTTCCTCTTCATTTCTCCCCTTTACATTTTCATTAACCTCAGACTCTGTTTCAGATAATAGCTGATCCACCATTTCGTCTACAGCAGACACAATCCCTTCTGTGTCTTTTCCTGCCAGATCCGACATCTCATCACTTCCTTCTCCCTCCTCTTCCTTTTCACCAACATCTTCTCCTTTCGATTCCAGGTCACTTCCAGAAGTATCCTGTTCGTCTTCTGTTTCTTCATCTTTAGTTTCTTCCACGGCCTCTTCAGCAACCTTTAGGATTGAAGTTAACATGATAGAAGCCAAAGCATTCCTGTCATTTACGTCTAAATCATACTTCTCAGCAAACTTTAAAATCGAACTGCTTTCTAACCCAGAAAGTTTATCCTTCAACTCCACCAACCCATTCCTGATATCGTTTAGATTCTGCTTTAAAATCTTTAAATTCTTTGACATCGTTTCAACATTCTCGCTTCGCTCTTTATCAAAGGAAGCCTTCTTTTTATTATCATAATTAATCATCTTTTCAACCAACACATCAGTATCCATACTGATCTCTTCTTTCTCGTCTTCGATTTTATTCAGAATATTTTCTATGAGTTCTAAATTTGGCATATCTTAGTCCTCTTTTAATTAGCAAATTCCTTATTTAAACTTTTAATTCAAATCTGTTGAATTAAATAAAATGACCAAATTGCAAGGCGTATCTTTATTTTTCAA
>JBDRVV010000061.1 GCA_039802005.1 candidate division WOR-3 bacterium | reverse complement strand
GATAAGGATGTAATGTCCGTGCCGCACTATTCATATTGTTGGTATTACCTGAGAATAAACTATATGAACCAGAATGATGCTGGGCAGTAGAGAGGGAAAATCCCTGTAAAACCCAACGTCCGGTGCCCGATTCCAGATTATCTTCAATCACACTGGGATTGGAAAGCTCCACAAGTTCCCACTGGGTGGGATGATTTTCTGACGGATTAACTGGATGCCACCTGATTGTATAATTTTGAGAAACATTGCCTATCGGATATATAACCGGTGGGGCTACACAACCTTCACATAATATTGGGATTGAATCTCTACAAAGCTGGGCAAGGTATTTTAGTGCCTTGAAATTTTCTCTGAAGATTATATCCAACTGGGTAGTATCTTGATAGAACGCAGTCCCGATCTCGGTGCAGTAGGAAAGATTGGCAATCCCACCAACCCAGTGGCACCAGGAATATAACCAATCATCACTCCCACCACTCGTTGGATAAGGATTTGAATATGATTGTCCTGGTGTATATGTTCCGCCTCCCAATCTGTTAACCATCCCCGCCATCCTGTTGCCGAGACGGGTATAAACTGTAGCATCTGGAGTTCCAGAACTTGTCCATCCCCAAGGCCAAAGAATAAGTTCGCTGTAACTGTGATAGGTCATATAGGCATTGATAATGCGATTTCTTACATACATTGCCAGTGCCCTTGTTTCATCACCGGAATTTACACAAGCACCACAGAATGTCTGGTCTGAAGGATAATGGCTTGCCTGTGCTTCATCAACCGCACCCCAGTCACCAGCAATATCACCGCTACAACCACCATAATTCCGATTCGGGTCAGTGCCTGTGGCACCACCGAACGGCTCACGATTCTTACGCCAGGATAACCCGGACGGATAATCATATACATATCCATCAACATTTATCACCGGAAACGCATATATCTCTATATTATCAACAATCTGCTTTATCTCATTATTCGTCGCATAAACCTTCGTTATTGAATCACAAAACTTGTAAACCACAAAAGGCGTCGCCCACTCACGGGCATGATGACAACCATCAATCAAAAACCCTGGCTCGGTAGGATCTTCATAATTAGGATTATCCGAAATCTTAACACCATATATCCAGCGATTCTGATATGTCCTTATCGGCAGTGAATCAAACTTACAGATTGAAGAATAATTCTGTGCCATCTGCCGCATCATCTGGACATACTGGTCATAACTGTAATAATGGCTTCTAACCTCTTCTTTCTCCAATTCAAGACTATAAATCTGAACCTCATAAGGTAATCCCGAAGCAATGATTTTATCCATTGTATTACGGTCAGCCACAATATCATACCACTCATTTGCCCTGCCCGTAGCAATATCAAGGTTGTATTTCGGCGATATACGAGCAAGGTCATCCCATCTGCCATACACACGCACAACGACTGTCTGGGCAGAGAGGATTCCTGCTGTTATTAAAAAAAGAAAAGGTATAATGCGTTTCATATTACCTCCTCTACCAAAGATTATATCTGTCAATTCATTAAAGTCAAGATATTTTTGTATAATGTAGCATTATGGTGGATAACCAACTTTTTCAAGAAAATTGTCGCGATATGAAAGATTAGGAATAAGATAGAAAAACATAGTATTATAAAATCCAAGCTGAGGGGCGACAAGTATTAAACGGCGTAAGATTGTTTCCCAAGAATAAAAACTATCTCTTAGTAATTCAAGCCAGTTATACAATTCATTCTGAGCAATTCCTTCCAGTCTTACCACTGGCATCCACCTATCATAAAGAGAAAGGTCTTTATTAACACGTTTACTTTTCTCCAGTTTTTTATAAGTCTCAGTAAAAGGCAACGGTGTTCGCACTGCAATTTCCACAAAATCAAGTTTAATGTTGAACAAAAATTTTAAGAAATCTCTAAAAAACTTTGCATTTTCACCTTCAAATCCAAGCATAATTTTAGCACCAACGGTCATTCTACTTCCATGTATCATATTGACTTCGTATTCTTTCTGTTTTGTAAACTCCCGTCTATAAATATCGTTTGAGAGGTTGTTACCCAACCAATCTTCTTTCAGGTATATAATACGCACACCATGTTCTTTTAAAAAATTCATAAACCTTGGGTATTTGAAAAATGAACCTTTGGTCTGGAATATCCACATTTTTTTCAAACGCCAGCATTCACGGAGAATCTCACAGGCATAATCAAGATTATGTAAAAAATCATCATCCATTAAATATATCATTTTTCTCTGTAACCTCGAAACTTCATAATAAACTTCTTTGGGGTCCCAGAATTGGTCTTTTTTATAAATAACGCTTTCAAAGCAATAATCTTTAAACTCATTGCTGCAGAAACATCCATACGAAGTTCTCAATTGCGAAATTATCGGTGTCAAACCATATTTTTTTTCATATTCACGGTATGTTCTAAAACTAACCCTTGCCTCCCCCGCTTCATAGACATCGGCGATTTCATTATTTTTATAATCATTAAGAATTTTTTCCCAGACTGCAGTTATATCACCCCTGACAACAACATCAAAATACTTTTTTGCTTCAGCCAAAAACAGCGATGGATAAACACCATAGGCGACCGTCTTGACACCTATTTCATGGTATTTTTGCGCCAAAGTTTGAGTATAATATGCCAGAGTAAGAGGAATGGGGAAAACAATTATATCAGGCGTAATTTCAGGTTTTTCCTCAGTTCTTTCATCAAAATAATAAAAATCACAATTTTTTGAAAGATAGGCAAGACGCATTGCATCGTAATTGGGCCTGCGAAAAAATGCGCTTCCTTTAATTGCAATGAGGGGTTCAAATCTTTTCGCAGATGAAACTGGATAATAAAACAGTATCTTCATCTTGTTAGGTCATTAAATGTAACATAAATGATAAGCAATATGATTATAGCAAAACCCACTTGTTGAATTACCAATCTTGTCTTTTTACTGAATCGTTTCTTCCGAATTCCTTCTATTATCGCCACCACTATGTGGCCACCATCCAATGCCGGAATAGGAAAAAGATTGACAAGCCCAAGGTTTATAGATATTACACTCAATAAACTCAGTAAATTTTCAAAACCCCAGCGTGCTGATTCCCCAGTAAGTTTAGCAATAGCAATTGGACCCCCAAGTGCCTTTCTTGAAATTTCACCTTTTATCAATTGATAAAAAGTCTTGAGTGTCAAATAAATCAATTCTACTGAGCGATTTATCGCCATTGCCACCGCCTTGCCCGGTTTAATATTAATCTTCTTCAATGGCATAACGATACCGATCTGACCAATCGTATCTTTTAATATAGGGTCATAATAGGGTAGCGGGGTTATCACTGCTGATTTCAATTCATTGTTATGTTTATAGGTAATATTTAACGGCACATTCTTAGACTTCCGCACTATTGATACAAAGTCATCCCAGGTTTCAATTTTTTTTCCATCAATACTTATTATTGTATCATTATTTACCATTCCTGCTTTGTGTGCGGGACCATCTATCTTAAGAGAACCAACTACGGGTGGAACAAAAGGAGTCAAAATCAGTGAATCGGGATTTACAACTAAATTCATTACCAATATCTGACCTTCCCTTTTTAATGTAACTTTTATAACACTATCTTTTTTTGACTCAAATATTCCTTCTATTTCATCCCAGTAACTGATAGGTTGATCGTTTATAGAAATAAGTGAATCAAGGTTTTTTAATCCAATCCTTTCAGCATAACTTCCATTTTCCACTTTTATTCGCAAATGCGGGTTTACATATAATCCGAAAAACATATAAAGAACGATTAAAACAATTGCACCGGAAATTATATTGAAAACGGGACCACTAATCACAACCATTATTCTGTGGAATAAAGGTGCCTCATAAAAGCCAGGAATTTGATTTTCTGATGTTTCAAGATTCTGTTTTGAAAAGGGAATTTCAGCATCTTCCTCGCCCGCCATCTTCACATAACCGCCCACCGGGATATACGCAATTCTGAAATCGGTTTCACCAATCTTCTTTTTTATTATCGGTGGGCCAAAACCAATAGAAAATTTTTCTACAGGAATTTTAAAAATCTTGGCAAATATAAAATGGCCAAATTCGTGAATAGTAATGGAAAAACCGAGGATAAAAAGAAATGCGATCACTGTTATCAGAAACACCCTACCTCCCTTTTTTTATCTCTTTGTGAACAAATTCTTTTGCCCATATTTCAGCCTGCCTATATTCTTCTATACCACCCGACACAGGATTGTGGGCGGACATTGCCTTTTTAATAATACCAGTTATGTCCTGAAATCTTAATTTATCATCAAGGAATGCCCTGACTGCTGCCTCATTCGCACCGTTAAGAACAGCCGGCATACTTTTTCCAATCTTCAATGCCTCATAGGCTAAATTTAATCCCGGGAACTTCTTGTAATCCGGCGTGAAAAAATTCAAATGTCTTATTTTATCAAGTTCTATTGATCTCACAAGTGATGGCATTCTCTGTGGGGTAGTCAACGCATATTGTATGGGCAACCTCATATCGGGACGAGAAAATTGACCGATCAAAGTCCCATCAATAAATTGGACCAAAGAATGGCAGATCGCCTCAGGATGTATAACAACCTTTATTTTCTCAGGTGGAACATTAAAAAGATGGTGCGCTTCAATGATTTCCTGTGCTTTGTTCATCATCGTTGCTGAATCAACTGTTATTTTTTTACCCATATTCCAGACAGGATGATTCAAAACATCTGATTTCCGAACATTTTTTAAAGAACGATTTAAAAATGGACCGCCACTTGCAGTAAGAATAATTTTATCAATTTCGTCCGGTTTTCTACCTTCAAGGCACTGGTATATCGCTGAATGTTCACTGTCCACTGGTATCAATTCTACATTATTCTTCTTTACCTCTTTCATCACTATTTCACCAAAACTCACAAGAACTTCTTTTGTTGCCAGACAGATTCTCATACCTTTTCTTATTGCCGAAAGGATTGCATATATACCGATTGCACTTGAAAATGCAGCAACAAGAATATCGGCGTTAGATTTTTCTATCATTTCATATAATCCATCTTCGCCGAACATGATATTCTTTTTTCCGAAAGTTTGTTTTAACTCTTTGTAGTATCCTTTATTAACTAAAACCGCATATTGGGGGCTTAATTCATTAATCTGTCTATTCAAAAGTCTATAATTTGAATAAGTTGCCAGACCAGCAATTTTATATTCTCTCAAATTTTTTAAAACCTTAATTGTATTCAATCCAATTGAACCGGTGGAACCAAATATTATTACTTTCCTCATAAATTCTTTTTTAGAAATATTAGATCCTTCTTGGTTGTTATCTTGATATTATTCGGTTCGCCTTGAAAGACAAAGACTTCC
>JBDRVV010000060.1 GCA_039802005.1 candidate division WOR-3 bacterium | reverse complement strand
GCTTGCAGTATCGTCCTGACGGACTTGCAGTATCATTTAATTCGCAGAATCGCTACGCTTGTGGGAACGGCATTTGGGATTTCGGATTTCGGATTGCGGATTGCGGATTTGATAAGATACAAAATACGGATAAAGGCATTTCGAATTGCGGATTGCGAATTGCGGAAAATTAAGATGCAGTATCATTTCATTCGCAGGATCGTCCTGACGGACTCGCAGGATCATTCCATTCGCAGGATCATCCCTTTTGGGATTCGCAGGAGACGCAGTAGCGTTTCACTCGCGGGATCATTCCATTCGCAGGATCGCTACGCTTGTGAAAATGGCATTTCAGAGTGCGGAATGCGGAATTCTTGTCATTCTAATCCCCCTATATCCCCCTTTAGTAAAGGGGGAATTAAAGGAGGACTTAGGAGAGGAGGAATTGTTAATCCCCTTATATCCCCCTTTAAAAAAGGAGGGATTAAGGAATGAATTAGAGAGGGGGATTTTGCTATGCACAACAACCAATAACCAGTGGTTAAATCCCAAATCCCGAGCACCAAATCCCAAACAATAATTAAATCCCAATGTTTAAAAAAAGAATGGGAACGACAAGCGGAGTAAAGTGGAGAGGAGCCAGTTTAATAGCATCTTGATTAAAGTTATTTATTGTATATAATTTAAAAAAGGAGCAGAAATGGAAGAAGAGAAAAGACCACCCATAAATGTTGAATTAAGCCCTGAGCATTCTGATGGTGTGTATTCAAACTTTGTTTTGATTGCACATTCACCTTCTGAATTCATCCTGGATTTTGCCCGAATGCTACCAGGACTTCAAAAGGCAAAGGTATTCTCAAGGATCATAATGACACCTCAAAACGCATATTTATTAAAAGAAGCACTTGAAGAAAATCTTAAAAAATATGAAGAACGATTTGGAAAAATTAAGATCTTTGGTAAAGAAGAGAAAGAAATCGGTTTTAAGTAAAGTAGTAAATTTCTTTCTCAATTCTGATTATAAAGCATATCTCGTTGGCGGTATACTGAGGGATACATTGCTTGATAGAAAGACCAGGGATATTGATATCTCGGTCTGCGGTGATGCAATAAAAGCCGCATACGAATTGAATAAAATCCTTAAAGGTAAGATTGAGGTCCATAATGATTTCAAAACCGCAACAATATTTACCGGCAGGACAAGGATTGATATTGCAATGACAAGGGATGAGACATATCCTAAACCCGGTGCACTCCCGGTTGTGTTTGAATCTGATATCTTCGGTGATTTAAGACGAAGGGATTTTACAATAAATTCTATGGGGCTTTTGATTTCAAAAACAAACCCAAGGATAATTGATTCTTTTTTTGGACTGAAGCATCTTGAGAACAAATTGATTAAGGTCATTCACCCGAAGAGTTTTATGGATGATCCGACGAGAATCTTCCGTGCACTCAGATACAAAAACCGCCTGAATTTTAAATTGGAAAGTAGAACTGAAAAATTATTGATTGAGGCATCCTGGCTCAGGGTCTTAAAAAAGGTATCAAAACAAAGGATTCTCAATGAACTCAAACTAATTTTTGAAGAAGAGACATATTTAAGGACAATAAAAGACCTGTATAAATATGAAATATTTCAATTTGATATTAAAAAAATAAATATACTTAAAAAAATTCCGCCCGATTTGAGATACTACTATTTTCTCAGCCTTCTTGAAGATAATTTTCCCCTGAGCAATGAAGAGGCGAAACTCGTGAGCAATTTTAGAAATTTTGAAAAGATAAAACAGGGGATAAAACGGGCAGAAAAAAATAGTGAGATATATTATTCTTTGAATAATGTAGATAAAAGGGTGATAAGGACCATTTTTTCCCTGTATAAAAGTTTGAGACCAAAAATCAGAAAATTTTACAGACTGAGTAAAATAAAACCAATGCTCAACGGGGATGATTTGAATGAATTAAAAGTCAGACCCGGACCAATCTTCAGAGTCATTCTCACGGGCATACACAAATTGCAACTTGATAAAAGAATAAAAGATAAAAAAGAGGCAATAGGAATGGTGAAAAAATGGCTGAACGCATTATAGAATTATTGTTATCCTTACCACCACTTTTGCTTGCACTCACAGTCCATGAATATTTCCACGGCTATATCGCATATCGTATGGGGGACCCAACAGCAAAATTTGCCGGAAGGCTCACATTCAATCCCTTGAAGCACATTGACCCGATCGGGTTTATCGCATTTTTATTGTTCAGATTCGGCTGGGCAAAACCGGTACCGGTGAATCCTTATAATTTTTACAATTACAAAAAGGGAATAATCTTGACATCAATTGCCGGACCTGGTTCAAATTTTTTACTTGCGTTGATTTCCGGGCTCATCATACGTGCCATTGACTTACGCTTCATATATCAGAACCTTTTTCCAGTTTTGTTGATGTTAAAACTCAGCATGTATTACAACCTCGTACTCTGTGCATTCAATCTTATTCCTGTGCCACCGCTTGATGGTTCAAAGGTTCTGTTCCATTTATTGCCGTATAAATACAGCCACATTCAATATCAACTTGAACGGTATGGTTTTCTAATTCTTATCGGACTTATATTTGTTGATAATATGGGAATCCCGGTGCTCTGGGGATGGATTGGACCGTTTGTAGTATTCTTTAGCAGAGTATTTGCAGGGTCTGGGGGGCTATATCTCTAAAAATAAGGGGGGCACAATGAAAAAAATTTTAAAAATCCTCGGTATAATAATCGGCGTGCTGGTGTTAATTTTTGTGATTGGGTATATCGCAATAAGTTCATTTCTGACACCGGCATATATTCGTAGCATTGTAGAAAAAATCTCATCCCAGGCAATAAACTACCCGGTTGAAATTGGGAATGTATCATTAAAGTTAGGATTTAAGATTGCAATCGGCATTGACAGACTTTCTTTAAAAAATCCACCAAACTTTACCGACCGAAAAATGGTGAACATAGAAAAGATCAATCTGAATCTGAAATTACTTCCCCTTTTTAGAAGGCAGATTGTAATAAACAGCATCTCAATAAATGGTGCAGTAATAAATATTGAAAGGAACAAAGATAACTATTATAACATAGCAGTGCCGCAATTACAAAAAATGGAAGGACCCGATTTTAAGGTCGCAGTTGATAAAATAGAAATCTCAAAGACCGAAATTAATTACAGTGACGCAATTTCAAAAACTGAATACAGCATAAAAAATGTAATTCAGAAAATAAATTTCAAACAGAGTTTGATTTCAATAGGCGGAAAACAGACAGTAGATATAGCAAAAACAAAAGATTTTCCCGCACTCACATTAGAAATTACCAATACAATTGAATACGATACACTCACAAAGAATATAAATATAAAAGAGCTGAATGCTGAATATGGGACAATCAAGGCTCGATTTTCAGGTACTGTAGAAAAATCAGAATTACTAAATTTAAATGCAAATCTCAATATCTATGACCTGACAAAAATACTGAATTTGATACCTGAAAAATCAAGACCCGTGAAATTGTCTGGTTCAATAAGGGCAGATGCCACAATCCTGGGCACAACCAAGGAACCGAAGGTGAATGGAAAATGTGAACTTGTGAACATAACATTTAAACCTAAGGGTTTAAATCAGGAAATCCAGAAGATTAATGGTAGTTTTGGATTTGACCTTAATTCAATAAAAAATGTTATTATCCAGGGAATATTCGGAACTTCAAGATTTGATATAAGCGGCGGCGTGAATAACTTAAAAAATCCCCTGCTTGATTTGATTGTGAAGGTATCGTTAAACTTAAAAGATATAGAAACATTGACTGCCCAGACAGGCGGGATGAAACTCTCCGGAAGTGCAATTTTGAATATTGCGATAAAAGGCAATCTGGAAAAACCAAACTTTTTTGGTGATTACACAATTTCGGATGGAACGATTGATGGGATAGGACTTGTAAAACCCATAACGAATTTAAGGGTAAAAGGAACACTCCAGACCGACGGTGCAAAGATTTCTGAATGTTCAGGACATATCGGAAGGTCGGATTTTTCATTCAATGGTTATGTATCAAACTTCAATAAACCTGTTATCCAGATAAACAATACTTCAAATCTCATTGATCTTGATGAACTATTTCCGAAGACTAAAACCGAAAAGAAGGCTGAACAGAAAGGCATTCCTGTCACAATCCAGGGCAATTTCAAAATAAATAGGCTTACTGGAATGGATATGGAATTTAAAAATATAAGCACGGCATTCAAATTTGAAAACGGCATAATTGATATAAAGGATTGCAAGGCAGAAACATTTGATGGTAGAGTGGAATTTGATTTTTACTACAACACGAATAGCCCTGAACCTTATCGGATAAATACAAGGATGACAAACATAAATGTCCAGAAATTTTTCAAAAGGTTTTTGAAATTTGAAAACCTGCAGGGTAATCTGTCCGGTGTTAATAACTTTCAAGGTAGGGGTTTTGAACAAAAACAGGTTATTGCAAATCTCACTGCCAGTGGAAATGTGAAACTCACAAATGGTGTATTCAATAATTTTGAATTCCTGAATGTGCTTTGCGACTGGCTCGGGATAAAAGACAAAAAAATAATTCCGGTAAATGACCTCGTCTGCTCATTCAAGATTGAAAATGGAAGGTCAAATATTGAAGACTGGTCAATGGAGAGTGGGATAGGAAACTTTCTTGTGAATGGCTGGATAAAACTTGATGGGGTAATAAATCTTGCAATCACACTGACATTAAACAAAAGAGAGTCTGACATCCTGAAAAGTTATCACGGTGATTGGGTATTATACTATGACCCACAGGGAAGGGCAACGATTGATATTATTGCAACCGGCAAGTTATTGTCGCCACAATTCAAACTTGACACAAACAAGATAAAAGAACGACTCAAAGGAAAGATAAAAGATGAATACGATAAAAAGAAAAAGGAACTTGAGAATAAGTTGAAGGACCTATTCAAAAAATAATGCCTGAACTGCCTGAAGTAGAGACGATAAAAAGGGAATTAAAATCAAAGATAATAAATGAGAAGATAATCGGTTGTGAAATTCTCAGAAAAGATATAATTGGTTATCCCGCACCTGATAAATTCTGCAGAGGTATAATTAATGAAACAATCCTGAATGTAACAAGAAGGGCGAAATATCTGATTATTGTGTTGAGTAATGAAAAAAGATTGATATTTCATTTGAGATTGTCGGGGAGGATAACCGTTCTAAAAAATCCCAAATCTCAAATCCCAGATCCAAAACAATCTTTAAATTCCAATTTAGAAACAATCCAATTTAATGAAAAGGCAAAATTTGTGAGATTGATAATAGATTTAAAAAATAAGTCACTTGTTTTCTCTGAACCAAGGGCACTGGGAAGGGTTTATTTGATAAAAGAAGATGAAAGACCAAGGGTTTTAAAAGGATTCTTTAATCTGAGTTATGAACCATTATCACCAGAATACGATTTTTTGTATTTCAAAGATAAAATAAAAAATCGCAAGGCAAAGATAAAATCTGTATTGCTTGACCAGTGTATATGTGCAGGCGTGGGAAATATCTATTCAGACGAGGCACTGTTCCATGCCGGAATAAGACCGACAAGAAGGGTAAATACATTAAAGACCGATGAGATATTCAAACTCCTATTAGCGATAAAACAGGTATTGAGAAAAGGGATTGATGAATGCGGAACAACAGTGTCGGATTACAGAAGGACCGATGGAAAAACCGGGAATTTCCAGAATTTTTTGTATGTTTATGACCAGGAAGGCAAACCCTGTAAGAAGTGTGGGGCAAGGATCGTGTTGACAAAGGTAGGTAATCGGTCAACGCGATATTGTCCAAAATGCCAGAAGTGATTGAGAACGGCATTGCGGATTTCGGATTTCGGATTGCGGAATTCTTGTTATTCTAATCCCCCTATATCCCCCTTTAAGAAAGGGGGAATTGTTAATCCCCCTGTTTCCCCCTTTAGGAAAGGGGGAATTAACAGAGGAATTAAGAAAGGGGGAGTTAATGAATGAATTAGAAAAGGGGGAATCAACGGAGGAATTAAAAAAGGGGGAATCAAGGGATGAATTAAAAAGAGGGAATTAACGGAAGAATTAGAAAGGGGAGAATTAAAGGGAGAAATTAGAAAAGATGGAATTAAGAAAGGAATTAGAAAAGGGGGATAAGGGTGATTTTACAATGACAATATAATTCAAACCAATAACCACCAGTAGACGCAGGCTTTATCCTGCGGATAAATATGTTCAAATCTCAAAGGATTTCGCACCCTAAAGGGTGCGGCTACAATTTTTAAACACATAACAATGCCCGTTTGGGAACGACGCATCAGCAAGCTGATGCACTCCGGCGAAGGGCTATCGTTATACGGTATGGTATTGGGTTTAGGATTGGAAATGAGTTAGGGTTTGGTTTAAAGGTTTTGTTTACAGTAACAATTTTCCCAAA
>JBDRVV010000059.1 GCA_039802005.1 candidate division WOR-3 bacterium | reverse complement strand
GAAAGCTAAGATATTGGTTGTAAGTCAGGATCAGGAGATAATTAAGGGAATAAGTAATATCCTGGAAGGTGCCGGACACACGATAAAATCAGCTAATACATCGGACACCTGTTTAATTCAGTGTCGTTCAGAAAAATTTGATGTAATATTTTTGGATGTTCACCTTCCAACACTTCCATTTAATCATATCATTCCTGATTTAAAGAAAATTTGTTCTGATAGTGAAATAATATTGATTACCGCCAATACCATAACTGAGGCTCTGGCAAAAATAGAAGCCTATCAACTGAATAACTTTATTATATTGCCATTGAGTGCTGATAAAGTAAAACTAACACTCAATCGTGCCCTGCGTCAGGTTGAATTATTGAGAGAAAACAGAAGACTTCTGTTGAATGTGACTGCAGCAAAAAAGGAGTGGGAGGCAACGGTTGATGCAATCGATGAACCAATTTTTGTTACAGATTTTGACTACAAAATTCTCAGGGCTAATCTTGCGACTTTCCAGATGCTGGGTAAAGGTGTAAGTGAAGTAATTGGACAAAAGTGTTATGAGATCTTACACTGTTCAAAGGAGCCCGTTCCAGATTGTCCCGGGAAAAAGGCAAGGGATAGTGGCGAACCGGTAACTGACACTTTATCCTTCAAGGGTATAAAAAAGAGAATGACCTGCAGTGTCTATCCCCAGGTCTTTGCCAATGGTGGTGGGCTTGTCCATCTTCTACATGAGCCAAACATAGCAACCGAGCAACAAGCGCAGACAATGGCAAAATACGAAAGATTATTTGAAGATGCGACGGTCCCTATAATTGTAGTCGGCCTTGATGACTATAAGATTACTGATGCCAATCAATCAGCCTTAGAATTGCTAAAATACGACCCTGAAAACCTGGTTGATATGGATTGGGAGAATATTTTTGCGCGTGATGCGAGAGAAAATACGATCAGGGAAATTTTGAATCAGATTCCAAAAGGCAGGGTGATTGTGAAATCAAAACTACTGGATAAAAATTATAAGGAGATTGAGGTTGAAATATTCGCCAATCCGGTTGAGGTAGGAAATATCCGGTTTTTGGAATTGTTTTTTGTTGAGTCTGAAAAATCCTAATTTTACTTAAAAATTAATTAACCCAACTACCTATAAAATTGAAGATAGAAGATATATTACAAACCCTTGAAAAATATAGAGTAAGATATGCAGTTGTTGGTGGTGTTGCAGTAGTATTGTATGGATACATAAGATTTACAAAAGACATTGATTTGATAGTAGATTTCTCCCGAGAGAATGTCAAAAGATTTAAACAAGCAATGGATTTTCTCAAATTTAAACCGGGTCCCCCAATTGAACCAACGGACCTTGCAGATGCAAAGAAAAGGAATATATGGATTCAAGAAAAGAATGCAAAAGTGATTACCTTCTATAATCCTGACCAGCAAATGCTACAAATAGATGTTTTGTTGACAGTAAATTTTTCTGATATAGAGGTGGTGCGTAAAAAGGTCGGTGATTTTGAAATTTCAGTAATCGCCTATGCTGATTTAATTAAAATGAAAAAACAAAGTGGCAGGGCTCTTGATCTGATTGATATTGATAAATTAGAGGAATTGAGGAAAGGTTCAAAGTGAATTTCAAAAATAATTTAAATGCTTTAGAAATATTAAGAGAATTTGCTATTAAGGTGGTGCCATTGGAAATCTACCAGAAGAATCTTATTCTGGAAAGAATTGAAACCCCCAATAAAAGACTATGGACACTACGGGAATTTCTTAAGCTTGATGAAAAGACATTTGCCAGGAAAATGGAAGTTGATTATAATCAATACTATCAATATGAAAAAATGGGTAATCCTGTTCCTTTTAAATTATTGAAAAAAGTATCCAAGACTTTTAATGTATCAATAGACTGGCTCACCTGCAGAAAGCCACTATATCCAATAGAGATAGTCACCAGAAAAATGAAACAATCTGGGTTTGCAGAGTAAAATCATTTAAGTCCGCAGAGGAGTTTGAATTTGAATATTATCTCAAAACTATCAATTTTACAAATTTAATTTACAATAATGAATGGTTCCCAAGAACATATCTGGCCTGATGATTACAAATTCGCCTTAGGTCTAAGCCATGATGTAGATGAAACAAAAAAGACCTATCAATATCTCACCCATTTTCTAAAAACCCTCAGACCCTATCATATTCTTTCATTTTTCAGTAAAAAAGAACCTTACTGGAACTTTGAAAACATAATGGACTTAGAAGAAAAGTATAAAGTTCGTTCTACATTTTTTTTCTTAAATGAAAAAAAGCGTTTAGATCTGAAACGACCTTCTGAAATTTTCTCCACCATTGGAAGGGCAAATTTCTTGGAAGAGAAAATTATTGAGGTTATTAATCTCCTGCATAATAATAATTGGGAAATTGGCTTGCACGGTTCTTATGATTCCTATAAAGACAAGGAACTCATGAAAAAAGAAAAGAAACTCCTTGAGGAGATAATCGGTAATCCAGTGATTGGAGTACGCCAGCATTATCTCAATCTTAAAATCCCAAAAACCTGGATGATACAAAAGGAGCTTGGATTCCATTATGACGCAAGTTATGGTTCAAATAACGATATCGGTTTTCCTGATAATAAATATTTTCCAGTAAGACCTTTTAATGATGATTTCGTTGTAGTCCCCCTAACTTTAATGGATTATGTGTTATTCAGTAAGATAAAGACTTTTGACGACCAACTTAATGAATGTAGAAAATTGATAGAATGTATCAGAGAAAAGGGTGGGGTAATGGTTATTCTGTGGCACCTGCGGGTATTCAATGAAGATGAATTCCCCAAGGCAATGCGTGTTTATGAAGAAATTATAAAAATTGCTTTAGACCAGGGTGGGTGGGTTACATCTTTAGATAAAATAGTTGAATTCTACACAATGAATTCAACAATATGAAACCAGAAACGCCACAAGAGATAAAGTTTAATAACGATTTCAAAAAGGCAACTTTTGCGGAACGCCAGGCGATAGACCGGAATTTTTATGATAGAAAATACTCAATCGCAGACTACAGGCGGACTTTGAATATAGACAGGGCATTCGTAAGAGGAATAGTGGAGAAGTATAAAATTCCAAGAGGAAATTTGCTTTTGGATTTGGGTTGTGGCACTGGCTGGTTCAGTAATCTATTTGCTGAGTTAGGATTTAATGTCGTAGGCATTGACTACAGCAAAACAGGAATTATGAATGCGAAGAGGCTCTACGGCGATAAAATTCATTGGATAGTTGGTGACGTATTCAATATGCCTTTTAAGAATAAGTGCAAATTCGACTTTATATTCTGCTGTGATTTCCCACCCTATAATTTGATTGATACGCCTCAAGAGGCAATTAGCATTACAGAAAAAATTTTTGACCATTTGAATCAAAATGGGATCTTTATTTTTGTCTGGAGCAGTAAACTAACCGGCAAAAGAATGGGCGATAGTGTGATAATTGAATATACGGTAGAACAAGTTAAGGAAATTTTTTCCAATACCGGTGTTCTTATTGGAGATGTCTTCACTACAAATAAGCAGTTGTTCCCATTGCTGGGGCAATATGCAATCAGTAATTTCATTACTAAATTGACTTCGTTCGCCATAAAACTTCACCACGGTAATGTACGGATAATCTGTGGGGTCAAGAAAAAGTTTGGTTAATATTTGTGATCTGAAAACGAGGGGTAGTATTAGTTTAGTTTATTTGTGATTTTTAAAAAAATTCCCTGAAGTTTTGGGAAAAAAACAGGGGATAGTGAAAAAAAATATGGATAATATTATTAAGAAGATCTTGGGTTTTAGAGTTGTCGCTAGCGTTGAGCAAAAAGATATTCACATAAATAAACATACTTCTGTTTCTAAGACTAAACCATTAATAAAAAATTTTATATTTCTTATGGTGGTACAAATTGCTAATTATGTTTTCCCATTGATTTCTTTGCCATATTTAGTTCGCGTTCTCGGACCTGAGAAATACGGTTTAATTGCTTTTGCCCAATCATTTATAGGATATTTCATTTTGATTACTAATTATGGTTTTGAACTTTCGGCAACGAGAGAAATATCAATCAATCGTGACAATAAGGATAAATTAGCCGAAATTTTTAGTTCAGTAATGTATGCAAAAACACTACTTTTGGCATTTTGTTTTTTTGTTTTTCTTCTCTTTCTGCAGATAGACAAATTTAAAAAAGATTTTTTAGTATACATATTAACATTTGGAATTATTATCGGCCAAACCCTTTTTCCGGTGTGGCTATTTTTGGGATTGGAAAGGATGGAGTATATTACAATTCTTACAGTTTTGGAAAGAGGTGTTTTTACTGTGTGCATATTCATTTTTATTAAGAATATTAATGATTACTTTTATGTTCCTTTGTTTAACACTATTGGTTATATGGTATCAGGGATTTTGGGTATGCTGCTTGCCTTTTTAAGGTTTGGAATTACCTTCAGAACACCAAAACTTCAAAATATATTTTCGCAGATTAAACAAGGTTGGTATAGTTTTATTTCAACCACTAATATAAGTCTATATTCTACAACCAATATTTTTATCCTCGGACTCTTCTGGAATAATGTAATAGTGGGATATTACGCCGCGGCTGAAAAATTGATATATGCAGTACAACGTTTATTAGTACCATTATCCCAAACAGTCTTTCCCTATATTAGTAAAACCGCCCATGTAAAAAGAGAAGAAGCAGTTTTGTTTTTAAAGCAAATCCTGCATATAAATATTGCGATAGGAATTATTCTTGCTATTACTATACTTTTGGGTTCTAGGATAATAGTGAAAATAATCCTTGGACCAATGTATCAAGAATCAATTATTATAATGCAAATATTCGCTTTTTTGCCATTAGCAGGAGCAGTTGCTAATGTATTAGGATTTCAGACCATGCTACCTTTCAAAATGGACCGCGAACTGGCCAAAGCATTACTAATTACCGCTCTAATCAACATTGGGTTGGCATTTATTTTGATCCCATTTTTCGCTCATCTCGGAGCTGCTGTTGCATTTTTGAGCACAATGTATTCTACCTGCTTAATTCTATTATTATTTTTGAGAAAAGCGAATATAAATCTATTGTGTTCATCGAAATAGATTCGTTGGGCTAAATAATGAAAATTATATATGCAATCTGTTTTTAGCTTCTATTTTCTAAATTTATACTTGCGGGTATGTCAATTAAACAAGAGGCAAGTTAAGTACGCCGAGTCTATAAGAGTCTTTTATACACCTTATTATGAATTCGATTGAACATAGAAAGTATGTTCTCATTACGCCATTAAAAAACGAAATAAAATTTTTGCCTGAATTACTCAGGTGTGTGGTAAATCAGACCATTCAGCCTGTTTTATGGATATTTGTCGATGACGGCAGCACCGATGGTTCATACGAACTACTTCAGGAGTGGGCAAAGAAGGTATTTTGGATTAAAATAATAAGACTTGAAGGAAAGAAAAAACGCGAGATCGGATTCCATTATTCAAAGGTTGTTGCTGAGGGATTTGAATATTTCAGAAAAATTTGGCACAATTCATTTGACTACATTGGAATCCTTGATGCTGATATAGTACTACCCAATGACTATTTTGAAAGACTCATTAAAAAATTTGAGGAAGATAAACATTTAGGGATTGCAAGTGGGATTGTAGTATGTAAAATAGGTAAAAAAACGATATGGGAAAAGGAACCACTGGAATGGCCCTGTGGCGCAGCCAGGCTCTGGACAAAAGAATGTTTTGAAAAAACCGGCTGGAGATTAACAAGGGCTCCGGATAGTGTATCAACTGTACGGGCGATGTGTCTGGGTTACAAAACCCGTAATTTTCAAGATTTAAAAATAACTCATCTTCGTCCCACCTGGAGTGGAGGTGGTTTCTGGTATGGATTTATTGATATAGGTAAAAGCAGGTATTACTTAGGGTATGACCCAATCTTTATCTTTTTTGCTTCATTCAAATATTCATTTGATTATCCTCATATAGGGAGTGTGCCTTTTTTGATTGGCTATTTTGGTGATTTAATAAGATATAAAAAAAGGATTGATGACAAAATTGTCATCAACTTTTTTAAAAAAAGATTAACGAGCAAAATTACTTCACGATTACGAAGATTGCTGCGAAAAAAGGGATGCGAAAGTTAAATATTATATTTGCTGCAGACTACATTGCTCCGAGTCCAGGTGCCTTTATCCGAAGCCTTGAGTTATTATCGGATACTATAAAAAGAAATGATGGTAAAGTAGCATATTTGTTTAGCGAAAGGCGTGATTATCTTAACCGACTTGAAAAATATGGCCGGGTATATATTTGCAAACATACTGCCAATAAGCGATTCAGTATTTCCTCACTTGTAAATATGGTGCATGCTCTGAAAGAAATCAAAGGTCAGATTGTCCACATTCATTTCTTGGGTCTGGCATACTTATTGTCCGCGGTCATACTTAAATTATTTTATCATCACAAAATCATAGTCCATTACCGCAATCCACCAATAAGTATGTTGGATAGTTCAAAAATTCATCATAAATTTAGCCCCATATTTTATCATCTTCTCAATGTATTCTTTATTGATGTCAATGTCGTTATTAGCAAGTCTATAAAAGAAACGCTGGTGGAAAGACATTTCACATTACCTCA
>JBDRVV010000058.1 GCA_039802005.1 candidate division WOR-3 bacterium | reverse complement strand
ACGGAACTCCCACTTCCTGCCGGATTTATCTCGGTGCACGGACATATACCGTAATCGAGGAAACCACAATTTCGCCATTCGCAATCCGCAATCCGAAATTAGAGGTTTATCCCAATCCGTTCAAAAATCATTGCATAATTAAATTCCAAATCCCAAACAATTTCGCAATCCGCAATTCGCAATCCGAAATGTCTTTTCCCCAATCCCCAATCCGCAATCCGAAATCCGAAATTTTATCAAGCCTTGCGATTTATGATGTTTCAGGTCGGTTAGTAAAATCCTTTAATTTAGTATCCAGTCTCCAGCATCAAGTATCCAGCATCATCTGGGATGGCTGTGATAATTATGGATGCAGGATGCCGGCGGGTATCTATTTTGTGAAATTAGACACAGGTGATTACGCCTTAGCAGAAAAAATGCTATTGGTGAGATAACATCCGTTTTTTCGGTAGTAAGTAGCATCAAATTTAATATTGGGTTAAAAATTTCACCAGAATTAATGCAATCAAACAGTTGCGTAATACTTTACTCACCATCGGCTTTTTACTTTTTAAGAAATGCCATAGATAACCGATTACGAGCATAAGTAAAATCAAAGATAATGCTAGGAGAATGCTCAAACCTGTATTCAAGGTCTGTCCAAAATAATGGGCGAAGTTATTTTTGACATTTAAAACTGAACCGTAGACAATCATTATATGGACAAAGTAAATCAAAAAAGATTCCTGCCCGATTGCTCCCAAAAAATCCAAAATCCTGCTCGTCTTGGATTCAAAAAGCAAGAATACACTGATTAAGATTAACAATAATCCAGTGCGCAGATAGAACAGATTAAAATTTTCTATCTTCATTAAAAAGGAAGAACCAAAGAAGACGCATCCAGAAATAAATATGAGAATATTGAGAAGTCTGCTTTCTATCTTTTGACTCACCTCATAAAACAGCATGCCGAACATCAAGCCAAATATTAAATATGAAGCAAAAGGAAATAAAGGAAAATTTGAGCCAAATTTGGGGGTTAATAATTGGGTGAAGAAGTTTGGTGATTTGATGTTGTTATTTACTGCGGGAGTAAAATAGAGAATCAGCAGCACGCCGATTATTGAACCGGTGATTATCATTCTCTTCTCTTTTACAAAAATCAAAATTATCTGGAGCAATAAAATCGTCCAGCCAATTGTCTGGAGGATATCACACTGAAAAAATTGTGTAATTTCTTCTTTTGAGGTCTGGGTCAGTAATTGATAAAGTGAGAATCTCGGCATATGGAGGAAATATCCAGCGAGTAGAATCGGTAAGATTCTTATAAGGCGCTGTTTTAAGATTTTCTGCCATTTTAAATCTTTTTTTCTCAACACGGAAAGTGCCAATCCGCAACCACTCGCAATGAGAAAAGCAGGAGCGGTAAGCCCTCTCAAGAGATGCATAAATTGATACAAACCTGTCCTTTTTGCTTGTGAGTTAAGGACCGCATCCAGGGTATGCCCCTGAATCATCATTATCACTGCATAAGCCTTTAACAGGTCAAGGAATCTAAAACGTCTCAATTTTTATTTATATTCTTTTGCGGTTTCTTCACCGATAAGAACACGCAAAACACCGAGTGCCAGTGCCTCCATCTCTCCTTCGCCCGGATATACAAAAAATTTAGGGCACAAAAATTCTATCCAGGATTTTAATGTATTAACAAATTTTTCTGAATGGGCAATACCCCCGGTGATGATTATCGCATCAATTTCGCCTTTCAGCACCACCGCATATGCACCGACTTCTTTTGCTATTTGGTAAATCATGCCGTTATAAACCAGTTCCGCATATTTATCGCCCTGGGCAATCTTTTTCTCCACTTCTTGGATATCATCGGTGCCAAGATAAGAGAGTAAACCACCTTCGCGCAATAGTTTTTTCTTCACCTCGGATTCACTATATTTTCCACTGAAACATAACTCCACCAGGGGAATTGTCGGCAATGCGCCGGTTCTTTGCGGAGAAAATGGTCCATCTTCATTCGCATTTGATGAATCAACCTGTTTGCCTTTTAAGTGTGCTGCAACGGTTATCCCGGTACCGAGGTGAACGATAACAAAGTTGCACTCTTCGTACGGCTTTTTTAGATCCTTCGCTGCCTTCTTTGCCACCATCCTCACATTCAGGGCGTGGCTCAATGCCTTTCTGTTTATCTCTTTCAACCCTGAGAACCTTGAGAGTTCCCAGAATTCGTCTACTGATACAGGATCAACGAAATACGCATTCACACCAATACTATCGGCAATCTCTTTGGCAATCATTGCCCCCAGGAGCGAAGGATGTTCTGATTGATAATTACCATTTTTTATATCTTCAATCAATTTTTCATTTGCAAGATATGTTCCACTTGTAAGTGGCTTAAAAGGACCACCCCTGCCTACAACTGCATTCAAGTTTTTCAAATCAAAATTTTTGCTTTTGAGATAATCAATCACCTTATCCTTTCGCCATTGATACTGGTCAATGATTTTGGGGAATTGTTTTAATTCTTCTGGAGTGTGGCGAATATTTTCTTCTATATTTGGTTGATTATTTTTAAAAACTGCGACCCTGGTTGAACCAGCACCAGGATTTATCACAAGGATATAGTAGTCCATAAAACCTCCTTATTTAGTTTTATTCAATAATTTCAAAAAATTTGAATCCGGTATTACACCCAATTTTTTTAAAACTTCCACATCCCTGCCGGCTTTACCTAATTCACCAATTTTATAATAAGCGACTGCCCGATTATAATAAGCCGGTGCATAATTGGAATCAAATTCAATCGCCTTTGTATAATCCCAAATCGCCTTTTCAAATTCGTCAAAATCAAAATAGATATTTCCGCGATTATTATAAGCCTGTACGAAATTTGGCTTCAACTTTATCGCCTGATTATAATCCCTGAGTGCCTGTTCAAGGTTATGAGTTCTGGTAAAAACTATCGCACGATTATAATATGCATCAACATTTAAAGAGTCTATCTGTAGTGCCTTTGTATAATATTCAATGGCATTACCAAAATCGCCATAAATAAAATAAATATCGCCTTTACTCAAATATGCTACTGCAAGATATGGGTCAATTGCGATTGCCTTATTATAATGTTCCATTGCCAGATTGTAGTTTTTTACATTAAAATAAAGCACCCCAAGATTGTAGTACGATTCAGCGCTCTGAGGATTCAACTGGAGTGCCTTTGACAAATCATTGTATGCCTTTTCATATTCACCAATCCTGACATATATCGCCCCCCGGTCAACATAGCCCATTGCAAAATTGGGCTGGATATTAAGGGCCGCCGTGAAATCCTCAATCGCTTTTTTATATTGACCGAGTCGTTCATATACCGAACCCCGGTTGAAATATGGTAATTCCAGTTCCGGGGAATACTCTATCGCTTTATTGAAATCCTCAATCGCCTTTTCATACTCACCAATGAATTTATATGCATTGCCCCGATTATTATAGGCGATACCATTTTTGGGATATTTTTTTAAAACATCACTCCAGAGGGTGATACTATCCTTCCAAACCTTACAACGGTTAAAAGAAATGAAACCCAGAAGCAAAAAAATCACTATCAGGGGTATGATTAAAATATTTTTAAGCGTCATTGCAGACGCCAATTTTCTATTATATAGCCAATCAATTAATAGCCCAAAGATAAAAAACAACCCGATTGAAGGAATGTATACATAACGGTCGGCGGCGATTGCCGGTGCCACAAGGGGGATTAACTGGCTGACCGGTAGTAAGGTGATGATAAAAAATAATGAACCAAAAATTATTTTATGGGTTAATTTTTTTGTCCAGACAATCAGATACACAATGACCGCGACGATTAACGGTGCCACAAAAAATACCAACGGCAAAGATTTTTCAAAATTTTCTGGATAAGGATAAAATGCCGAAAGGTTCGCGGGTAAAAGCAATTTATAGAGGTAAAAGAGTAAATTATAGAAAAAAACGAAGATGTGCTTTAAATAACTGATAGCCGATAAAGAACCCGAACCTTGAAAATGAATATTGATTATACCTACCAATATTGCTGGTACCAGATAGGCAATCTTTGAATAAATTTGTTTTATTTTAAACTGCTTCTCATAGTAATAATCAAGCAGAATTAATACCAGTGGCAAGGTGACCGCCATTGGTTTTGATAATAGTGAAAAAACAAAAAGCAAAAGGGAAAAGAAATAATATATTTTTTTCGCTTTTTGCCGGTAAAAATGATAAAAAGTCAAACTACTCAAAAAGAAAAATGAATAAAGCATATCCTTTCTCTCAGTTGCCCAGGCAACCGATTCCACATGTAAGGGATGGATACCAAAGAGCAAACTGACAATTGCTGAAATCAATAGATTATCGGTCAATAGATAGAGCAAACCGAAGACAAGAATTACATTTAATAGATGTAAAATCAGGTTTATCAAATGAGTAACAAAAGGGTTGAGTTTAAAGAATTTATTCTCAAGTGCAAAAGATAAAACCGTGAGCGGGATATAAGTTCCGACATAGCCCGAAGAAAATATCTCTTTGATGTTTTTCCACGAAAGTTCTTTTATTGAATGATTAGCAGTAATCAAATGATAATCATCCCAGTTGCAATAGCCATTTTTAAGACAGGGCGAAAGAGAAACAAAGGTGAAAATAACTATTCCGGCAATTAAAATTATCACTTTTATATGGTATGAAAAATTCATAGTTCTCTCTCCCGTGGATGATGGTCCCGGTGCACCTGTTTCAGATATTCGCGGTCAATATGGGTATATATCTGGGTCGTGGAGATATCCGAATGTCCCAATAACTCCTGAACCGCTCGCAAATCCGCACCCGCCTGGAGCAAATGGGTCGCAAAGGAATGCCGGAAGGTATGGGGCGTGACTTTTTTTCTTATGCCGGATTTAATAAGATATTTACGCAGGATTTTTAAAAAACCCATCCTGGAGAGATTATTACCCCGGGCATTTAAAATAAGATACGGGTTTTTCTTTTTTTTCATCAATGCGGGTCGTCCCTGCTGAAGGTATTCCTGGATTGCCCGGAGTGCCTTTTTTCCGAAAGGTACAAACCGCTGTTTATTCCCTTTACCAATGATGCTTAATAATTCTTCTTTGAGCATAATGTCGCTTATCTTAAGATTGAGCAACTCTGATATGCGTAAGCCTGAACCATAGAGCAATTCCAGGCAGACCCGATCTCTCAAACCTGCGGGTGTCTTTTCATCTGCGGAATCAATAATTGCATTTACTTCTTCAATAGATAGGGTCAGGGGCAATTTTCTCCCTACTTTTAAAACTTCCAAATCTTCGGCAGGGTTTTTATCTATACGATTGTTTGAGTAAAGAAATGTATAATAAGACCGCATTGCTGAAATCTTCCGGTTGATTGAGACCGGACTCAAACCCATATCAAAAAGAGAATGGATAAAATTGCGCAGGTCTTCGGTCTTTACCGAGATTAAATCCTTATTTTGGGTCTTTAAAAATAATCCCAATTGTTTTATATCCCGCAAATATGATTGAATAGTATTCAACTCACTGCCCTGACTTATCAAAAAATTCTCAAAGTCGTTTAGCAACAGTTCATCGGACATAGGTTGAATTATGATAACTAAAATCTATATTTAGTCAAGAAAATAATGGCGGCACGAGCGTTTTATATTCCAGATAGAAAGTTGTATGGAAAAATTATAATTTTATTTGTTCGATAATTTTAGAATTATAAAATAATGGGGTTATATAATAAACAGAGACTCTACGATGGGAATATGAATAATTCGTTTTTAGAGTATAAACCTATCTACACCAATTTTATTTTCTACTTTAACGAAAAAATGAATCTGATGATTCTTCACCTTACAATCATTATCTTCCGGTTTATCATCTCCCTTTCGCCGGCGAGGACTAAAAAAATAGATACCGGAATTGTAATGGTAAAAATTGAGATAGTAGGTATAAGTGCCCGGTCCAAAAATTGCATCAACAGCCGTTTCAACTTTTCTGCCTGAAATATCATAAAGACCCAAACTTAGTCGCTGTAATTGTAAAACCGAGAAATGGATTTTGGCATTACCTCTTACTACATCCGGCAAGACGGCCAATTTTAACCCTGCATTTTCAGCCGTCAATCTTTCATTCTCCCAAACACCGGTATAATTAACATAATCAAAACAGAGATAAATTGGGTCCAGACCCGTGCCCGAGCTCAGATGCCAGTAGGGGTCAATATCTCACACCATATCAACAATATATACATAATAAACCCGATTGCGCAAAGTATCAATCCGCTTTGCTGGAACGCTTATATAACACTGCAGAATAACTCCCACCTGTAGCAATCGTGGGATAGAAACATATGGTATCACGAAGGCGGACAAGTAATGCTGGTGACACGCCTGATGCATAAGAAACATATATCCGATTGGTATTATCGCTTTCAGAATAGGCATCGAAGACAATCCTCGGTTCACCATTATCGGTCAATGCCATCTGCATATAGCCGATACTCAATGAGTCGGCTAAAGGTATTGACCATTGCTGAGGTGGTGCCCAGTTTATACCATCTATGGTGGTGCGATAATAGATTGATGAGTCAGAAAGGCTTCTATAGAAGATACAAAATGTCCCCCCATTACAATCACAACCAACATAGGAGGCATTTGTGGCAATGGAAGTAGAGGCGATTAACTGTGTCAGGTCTTTATT
>JBDRVV010000057.1 GCA_039802005.1 candidate division WOR-3 bacterium | reverse complement strand
ACGGGAACAACAAGCGTCCAGGGGGCGTCGCCAGCGATGGCGAGTAGACGCGCTTGTGGTTGGTGGTGTTTGTCGAGGGTGCCATAGTGGCCTCCGTATGTTTAGCCCGCACTGGGGCTGGTATCTTTTTTGCCTGTTGCAGTCTTTTAGTAAGTAAAAGGTATTCAATCTCTTCAAATTGGCAATCATAAAAATATTGTTTTAATTTTAACTCCTTTGCATATTTATAAGCCCTTTTCAAATGTATTAATCCCTGCTTTCTTCTCCCATTCTCACGGTAGAATTCGCTGAGATGAACATTGATAAAACAAATTCCTTCAATAAAATTTGTTTCTTTTGCGTATTCAAGTGCCGATTTAAAATTCTCCAGAGCCTCATCATACATCAATCTACGCATGTGGATGATTCCGAGGTTATCATAAAGAAATACTATATCCCTTTTCGCACTAATTAACTTTGCAATCTCAAGAGATCTCATACAATATTCTTCTGCCTTTATTAAATTATAATGAAAATAAAGACTGCCCAGGTCTAATAGTGTAACTGTTATCCCTGCCTGGAAACCAATCTCTTCATATAATCTTAATGCATTTTTGTAATATTCCTCGCTCTGAGAAAAATTTAATTGTTGTTGATAGACAACTGCCAAGTCAAGATAACATGCCGCCATACCTTTTTTATCATTTAATTTCTGCCTGATCTCAAGTGCCTTCTTGAAATAAGATATCGCCCCTTCAAGTTTTCCAAGATATAGTAGTGAAACACCTAATGTAATATAAATTGAACCTAATTCCTGCCCCGGTATCTGCTTTGCTCTTTTCAACAATTGTTCGCATTCTTTTTTCGCCTTCAAATATTGTCCAAGCCTTGTGTAAATCCAGGCGATACCGGAACTGAACTGATAATATGCACTGGTCCGAACAGTTAGTTTCAATCCTGTATTGTAGTACTTTAAAGCCATCTTATATTCACCCATATTTTCATAAATCTGTCCAAGTTTACTATAAATCTTATAGTCGTTTGGATTAATTTTCAAACAATCATTCAAATGTTCAATCGCTTTTTTATTCTCCCCCATCAAGAAATATATTTCGGAAAGGTTAAATTTTATCTTAAAAATCTCATCTATATTCTCCTCAAATCGCAAAGCATTGGTTAAAAATTTTACCGCCTGTTTATGGGCATAATTCTCTTTACACTTCATACCCGCCTGTTTTGAATATAGTAACGCCTTTGCTGGCTCATTCGCCATCACAAAATGATGGGCAAGTTGCTCATAATAACTGGGCAAACGGGTGTGGAAATACTTTTCTATTGCCTCACCAACCTGCTTGTGGTATCTCATCAAATTTCCACGCGAAATATTTTTATATACAATCTGTCTCACTATATCTTCGCTGAAAAAGAAAAAATCTTTGATTCTCTCCTTAATAAATCCCAACTTCAATAAATGGTCAACAGCATCTATGATCTCACCAACGTTCTTATGCGCACACAATGCAATTATCTCATCATTAAATTCCTGACCATAGACAGAACAAATTTCAAGAATTGATTTCGTTTCTTCATCAAGGAACTGGATCTTTCTCAATATCGTTGCTTCAATACTTGAAGGTATTTTTAATTCTTTTTCTGATAAAATAATCCATTCCTTTCCATTATAATATATTTTATTCTGTCTCTCCAGTTCCCTTAAAATTTCCTCAATATAGAAGGGATTCCCGCCACTTAACTTGAAAATAAATTTTGACAGCGAAATTGATACATTTCCCATTATCATTCCAAGAAGGTTTGAAACCTGAGTTTCGCTGAGTGGCATTAGTTCAATTTTTGTAAATAAATTCTCACGCGCCCATATCCCAAAGTAATTATAAACAGCCGCATTTTTAATCTCTTCAATCCTATACGTCCCAATGATTTTCAAATTCCTGGGCGGTCGTCTAATTAAAAAATCTAATAGTTCACAACTTGAAGAATCAGTCCAGTGTAAATCATCAATCAACAAAAGCACGACCTTTGGTATCAACAACTCAGCCAGTTTATTAAAAAATAAGTTAATGCTGTCATAAAGACGATATTTGTCCAATTCTTCAACTTTTGATGATATAACTTTGTCTTCGGGAAACAATTTTATTAATTCCTGGCGGTGAATATCGGGGATCTGCCTCATAACCCGCTGAATCATTGCAAAATCCGTATTAACAACCTCTCTGAACATATTACAAAATGGATGGTAAGGAACTGAAGCAAGTGCCGCATATGAAATAGCACGTAAATATATGCAATCAGAAAAAAGATTCTTTAACTCAAGGGCAAGCCTTGTTTTCCCAACACCTGCCTCACCGTATATAAAAATTGTATTGAATTCTCTTAAAACTTTTGAACATACATTGAATTCACTCTCCCGTCCGATAAAAACTTTTGCAGGCAGTTCAATCTTTTTTGTTATTTCTACTTTTAATCCAATTCTATTTTTACCTTCTTTTTTTGCCTGATACATCAACCTATCTGCCTGGTTGATCAAAGTCTCAACATTTGTTCCATCATCAGGATATAACGCACAGCCTATACTACAATATATTTTATGGTTAAAGATTTCAGTCTGATTTAAATTGGCTAATATCCTCTGGGCAAGTTCCATTAAACCATGGAAATCGGTGTTGGGTACAAGCACAATGAATTCGTCTCCCCCATAACGAACAAGTGAGTCTACTTCCCGCACCGTTTTTTTCAAAAAATTACTAAATTCTATTAAAACTTTATCACCTTCCAGGTGTCCATAATTGTTGTTTATATCCCGGAAGTTATCAAGGTCAATTACAATCAACCCGAATTTCGTTGCAAAGCGATTCGCCCGCTTTATTTCATTATCAACCCAGTAATATAAGAACCGACGGTTATAAATGCCCGTCAACTCATCATAATATACTTCTCTCATGAGCAAATTATATTCAGAAAATTTTCTGAGTCAATTTAGATTATCATAACCTGATATCCTGATACTCTGATATCCTGTTCTTCCTTCTTTACTCATACCTCAATGCCTCAATAGGATTTAGTGATGCGGCTTTGCGCGCAGGATATATGCCAAAGAATATGCCCACTGCCGAAGCAAATCCAAATCCTAAAAAAATCATCCAAGGACTCACCGCCGCCTTCAGCGGCGAAACGATTGAAATCAATAAGGCAAGCAAGACTCCGAGTATAATACCAATAACTCCCCCTACAAATGCGAGAACCACGGATTCCGTTAAAAACTGGAATAAAATATTTTGGTTTGATGCACCAACTGCCTTGCGAATACCAATCTCCCTTGTCCGTTCTGCAACTGAAACAAGCATAATATTCATTATTCCAATTCCTCCAACAACCAGTGATATAACTGCAATCGCAACGATTGCAACAAAACCTACCCGAGTTATATTCTGATATAACTCAAACAACATCTGCTGGGTGCCCAATTCAAAATCATCAGGCTGATCAAGACGTAATCCGTGGCGCCGTCTCATCAACTCTCTTATTTCATCCATTGCCTTCTCAACTTTTTTGGGTTTAGGTATAACACTTATTGTATATCCACCAAAAGCCTTTTCAAATATAGTCGTTTTACGACGGGGAAAGATTTTTTCGTAAAATGTATAAGGAATGACAATGAAGTTATCCATACTTTGACCAAGAAATGAACCCTTTTCTTTATAAACTCCTATAATCCTAATTCGGTGAGCGCCAATATTTAGGTCCTTCCCGATTGGTGTCTCATCACCAAAAAGATTTTTGGCGACATAAGACCCTATAACACCAACATTTCTCCTATATAAAATATCATCACTACTTAAATCTCGCCCAATCTCCACAATATAATTATGTGCCTTTGAAAAATTTTCACTCGAACCTTCAATTGAAGTTCTGGCAACTTCTTTATCTCGATATTTCAATTTGGAATAATTTTGTTCAATCGTCGGTATTGCAGTTTCTACTGAAGGTAATTGTTTAATCGCAAAAACATCGTCTGGGGTCAAATCAGGGCGCGCAGCAATCTCCTCAATGTTGGCTGGTCCCATCTGAACCATTGAATATTTGGTGACGAATATCAAATCCGAACCAATTGACCGTATTTGCCTCGCCACGGATTGGTTTAAACCCTCAATCAAAGACAGAATGGCAATTACTGTGGTTACACCAATAATAATTCCTAAGGTCGTCAAAAAAGACCTCATTCTATGTGTCTTAAAGGTCTGGAGTGCTAAATTAAAAATCTCACCCATAATCTATTCACCCACAATCTTACCATCAATAATTCTGATTATCCTCTTGGCGTGCTTGGCAATATTAGGATCGTGGGTTACCAGAACCACGGTCCGACCTTCATTATGCAACTTATCAAACATATCCATTATCTCTGTTCCGGTTCTGGTATCCAAATTGCCAGTTGGCTCGTCGGCAAAAATTATTTTTGGGTCGTTTATCAAGGCACGGGCAATTGCAACCCGCTGGCATTCACCACCTGATAATTCATTCGGTCGGTGTTTCACCCTATCGGCGAGTCCAACCTTTTTTAACATCATCTCTGCCTGCTCAATTCTTTCGTTTCTCTTAACCCCGGCATAAATCAAAGGTAAAGCCACATTTTCTAACGCAGAAAGTCGGGATAGAAGATTAAAATTCTGAAAAACGAACCCGATGTATTTGTTTCTGATTCGGGCAAGCTCTATATCCGTGTAATCTGAAACTTTTTTATCTTCAAAGTAATATTCGCCCCGTGTAGGGATATCAAGGCAACCAAGAATATGCATCAGCGTAGATTTTCCTGAACCTGATGGTCCCATTATAGAAATATATTCATTCTCTCCTATCTCTAAACTTACTCCCCTGAGTGCTTCAACTTCAACTTTACCGAGGTTGTATTTTTTGTATATATCAATCGCTTTACAGAGCATGTTATTTAGTAAGGCACTGATAAATCATTTGTTTTTTTCTACTTCCTTAAAATCCACCCTTGTGCCGTCTTTTAATTTTAAAAGAATACGGTATGGTCCAATAATAACTGTATCACCCTCATTTATACCTGAAAGTATTTCTATTTCTTTGTCACTCGATATGCCCGTCTGAATTTCCTTTAGAACTGCCTTTCTATTTTCTACAACAAATATTGATTCTGTCATTTTATCTTTTATCTTTCTCTTTCCCACTGCTTGTATAGGAACATTTAGAACATCAGCCTTCTTACTGGTAATTATCTCTGCCTTCACATTCATTCCAGGTCTTAAACTTTCAGAAAAGTCTTTAAGTTCTATCTCAACTTCAAAATCGGTCGCCTTTTCTGTAGTAGTAGTTATTGAAGTTATCGGCATCAAACCCACTTTTGTTACCACACCTTTAAAAGTTGAATCAGGTAAGGCATCGGCAATCACTCCCGCCTCCTGTCCGATCTTTACCTTGGGCACTTCTGTCTCATCAATCTTAACAACCGCAATCATCCTGGACATATCGGCAATAGTTGCCAAAACTGTCCCCGCATAATTCAAGGTGCCCATCACCGCGGTCTCACCCTCTTCAATATTTAACTTCATTATCCTCCCTGATATTGGTGCATATATCTTTGTCTTCTTGTATGCATCAAGAGCCTGCTCATAGGTTGCCTTTGCTGACTCATAATTCAACTCTGCGTTTTCAAAATTTTCTTTGCTCACCAGTCCCTTTTCATAAAGGCTCTTAGTTCTATTAAATACCTGCTCTGCCTGCTTTAATCTCACTTCAGATAATTTATAATTTGCGCTTGCCTGTGTATCATCCAGTTCTATCAATAAACTACCTCTTTTCACAAAATCACCCTCTTTATAATAAATCTTCTTTATCCTGCCTATTGCCTCTGCTGAAATATCAACCTGTGATTTTGCCTTAAGTTCTCCATCTGCGTTTACTTTTGATACAATCTCACCTTTTTTTGCAATCTCAATTTCCACATTTTCTCCACCCGATTTCTGGGTGAGGTTGAGTATTACAATCAACAGCACAATAACGATAATCCCTATGATTATAAATATTTTTTTCATTTTTGCTCCCGAATAGTTATACTACCCAATAAATATGAAAGGGTTGATTGATTGGAATAATATCCATTCAATGCCTGGACCAAATTCACACGCGCATTATAATAATCCTCTTCAGTGCGCAATAAGTCTAAAAATGAAATCACACCAAGACTGTATTGCTCACGCGCAATAATAATCGCTTCCTCAGCAAGTTCTAAACTCTTTTTTGAAAATCTTAACTTATCAATTGACTCCTGCAAACTATAATAACTTGTATGTAAAGCCTTTTCGGATTCAAGGACAGTTTTTTCCATATTGTATTTCTTTATCCTTAAATCCTTCTTTGCCGTAATATAATTGAATATCAAGGTCTTTATCTCAAATATTGGAAAACTGATGTTTATTCCATAATTCTTTGTTGCATTATCCTTGAGATAATCAAAATCAAGATCAAAAGAATCAACACTTGTGTTATAACCATAAAAAATAGAAACCCTTGGCATAAATCCAAATATAGAAAACCATAAGTTTGCACGGGCAAGGTGGTTCATCTGCCTTGATAATTTGATACCAAAATTTGCCTTTAACAATATTTCCTTTAATGAATCAAGAGAAGGCAGAGTAAATGTATCAGGGATAACAAAAGAATCTTTCGGAAAAACTTGATGCTGAATATTGAGCAATGATTTTAATTCCTGCTGTGCCTGGGCTTCAAGGGCCTTTGCCTGTGAATTGCTCTGAAGGGTCTGAAGATAAAAGACATCAGCCTGGAGTAACTCAAGTCTTGATGCAGAACCGAGTTCATATTTCGTTTCAACAAGTTTTTTATTCTCCAGCGCACGCTCCAGTGCCTTCTGGGATGAATTCAGTAATTCATTTGCAGTGATAAGATTGTAATATGATTTCTTTATATT
>JBDRVV010000056.1 GCA_039802005.1 candidate division WOR-3 bacterium | reverse complement strand
GGGGTTCTTTATATAAGCTTATCTCTAAACTTGAGTTTAAATTTATATTACCAAGAATCTTTCTATTACCATCCAAACGAATATTTTCAAAAAGGCTATCCTCTAAACTTTTAGGCATAGTAGCAGTCATAACTACGAAGGGAATATTACTTTTGTGTAATATCTCCATCAGGGCACGCATTATGGCAAAAGTAAACTCATCTCTATACATATGGGCTTCATCAAATACTACCAAAGAAGAAGCAATGGCACCAGCTGGAACATCAATATGTTTACCCACCTGGAGGCTTGCCCTCGCAAAACCATAAAGAAACTGGTCAAGGGTAGTGACAATAATGTCGTCAATAAAGAAAGGAGAATTCGGTGTATCTCCGTGTTGAATTTGAACAGAAATATATGGAGAAACTTTTTTTGCATAACCTTCAATCCTTTTGGCGATTGAATCGGCAAGAACTCTCATAGGCAGAACGTAAATCAATCGCGGAGTAATGAAGAAATTATTTTCCAAAAACTGATTGAGAAATGGGGCGATTATTGCTTCTGTTTTTCCAGAACCAGTTGGTGCTTTAACCAATAATGGAAAATTTAATTTTTTCCAATTTTCAAATATTTTCCATACTTGTTCTTGGTGGGAGTAAGGTTTGGATATACTTAAGAAATCTTTGTAAAAAATTTCAAAATCCATAATTGACCCCTAATACAATGAATACTCCTCTATCATCCCAAACCCCTGACTATTCTTGGCACCGATGCCACAGTCAAAGGCAATATTCAGTAGTTCTTTAGAGCCTTCCATCTTATATATCCCAGACCAGGCTTTGATCACAGTATCTTTATAAAAAATTATATGTTCGTTTTTCTTGGATACGATATGGGGTAGGATATTGAAATCAAGATTAACACATTCTTTATTATTTATATTTATTAAGGCATATTTTTTAAGAAGATTATCTCTTATTTGCCTGCCAAACTCATCTTCAAATGGCGTATAATAATAGGTCTTTTTTTGGCCATCTTTTGTTAATAGTGTTGAATATACCGTTATCGGGGATAGAGTCCGTACATATATTAGTGAATTATACTCCTTTGTAAAAAGGACCTCAATTGCACAAACCTGGAGGTAATTATTTCCAATTTTTATCTTGCCCTTTTTGGCAAGAGAGTTGACGAATGATTCAAGAATTTTTGTTAACGGTGAGGCAACATAGAGTATACAATTTTTTTTATAGATAATTGAGTTATCAGCATTTTCAAAGGTGCCAAAAAGACGGGAAAATGTAAAAAGACGAAATGCCCTTTTCTCATAAAGAAATCCTTGATCGTGTACTTTTGCTGCGATTTGTTTCTTTAAGCTTTTGTAGATAAACCCTTGAATTAAATAGTTATAATGTCTCGGGAGTATTATACCCTCTCTATTGATTGGTTCTATGGTAATCTTTATTCTCATTTAACTCTTAGTAGTATAATCTTTTTCTATACTATGTCAAGTCTGAATTTTATAGTTTCGTTTACTTTTTTCAATCTATTTCCAATTGATGACCCTTATCAATCCACTAAAGAGGAATTTAGAGGGAAATTTCGGATTGCGAATTGCGGATTGCGGATTTACAGCAATCCACTAAAGAGGAATTTAGAGGGAAATTTCGGATTGCGAATTGCGGATTGCGGATTTTTGTCAATAAAACAAATAGGAATCAAAATTGTATTGCAAATTTACAGTATACAACAAAGAGAATTTTGAATGATATTACAAAAATGTGAATTTGTATCAATCCGTAAAAGTAGGTTTCAAATAAATATTAAGAGTTGAGTGTGCTGGGGAGTTGACATACCGTAAAACTTGAGTAAAATTATTCTATGAAAAAATTACTTTTTGTTTGTTTTACAATTTTTATCTGTGCTCGTAGCGAAAGTTATTTTATAGGGGTCTATTATTATCCCTGGTATGATTATAATCGCCACTGGCAGGAAGGATATTTGAGAAAAAAACTTTTGATCTTTCAACCTCCCCTTCTCGGCGAATATTCCTCACGTGATGCCACATTGATACAAAATCATATCAATTGGTCTTTGAGCAAAGGAATTGACTTCTGGGTGGTGTCATGGTGGGGACCGAATAGTTGGGAGAATACAACAATTTTGAACTATATAGCACCACAACTTAATGGCAGCAACTTGAAATACTGCTTATTCTATGAAACACCGGGAAGACTTGGCGAACCACCAATAAATTTTGACAATCCTACAATTTTCAATATTTTCATTTCTGATTTTGTATATATAGCGCAGCATTATTTCAATCAACCAAAATATCTCTTCTGGAATGGACGGCCCGTGGTCTTTATTTATCTTACACGCACCTTCACGGGGAATTACGCTGGGGCTATTGATTCGGTCCGGACATTATTACAGAATCAAGGATACAATGTTTTCTTAGTAGGTGATGAAGTATACTGGGGAACACCTAATCAAGCGCGCATCGCCTGTTTTGATGCGATAACGAGTTATAACATGCATGGCCCTTCTCAATATGCCGGGTATCCTGCCAATACTAATTTTTTAAAAAATGTCAGTGCTAAATTCAATGAATATAAAAATGTAGCCAATTCACTTGGTGTACGGTTCATCTCTAATGCCATGCCCGGATTTAATGACCGGGGAGTGAGACTTCAGGCTAACCATTATGCAATTCCCAATCAGTATAAACAAACCTGGGACCATACTACAACATTCCGACGCTCACTCATAACATCAAAGATTCATTTAGACAATCAAATAGGCCGATGGCTGGTTATTACTTCCTGGAATGAGTGGCATGAAGATACCCAGATTGAACCAACCATCCTAACCGATACCTGTTCTCGCGATACCAGTTCTACCGGCATTGCTTATACCCAGGGTTATGTTTACAAAGGATATGAATTTGACCTGCTGAATACATTGAACTATATTTTTGGTGAAACCGATAGCATTTTATTTTACACGAGTTTTGAGAATGGAGAACCATTGCCTTTTGCAGATTCTGTTTACTCATCACAGGGTGTAGATGGATATGGTTCTGCCCCGCGGCCCGAGGCAGGACGGGTGACGCAAGAATATGGGGTTCCGGTCCTTACGGGCAATTATTACCTGAGAATTGCAGGCGAAGATATAAGTTCAACCCAGAATTCCTATTGTAAATATCTGCTTTTTGATATTCCGAATATACCTATAGATAAAGCCACCTTTTTGAGTTATTTCATCTATCCCTATCAAAAAACCCATTTGATGTTAGGAATCATTACTACGGATGGGCTTGAATTGCAATATTCTGAATGTATAGACCAGAATGAAAATTTAATGAACCCGGAAATAAGAAACGAATCAACAGGTAATTGGTGGTATATTGAAGTAGACCTTTACCCTTTGCTGAACAGAGTAATTGACAAAATATATTTTGTTTATGATGATAACCCTAATTCGGAAATTGGAAATTACCGATGTTATGTGGATGACATCAAAATTCTGACCAAAAAATCAGGAGGGGTTTACATAGAAGAAAAGGCGGGAATGTCTGGAAGAAAAAATCCATTAATTGGAACCAATATTTTTTACGGCAGATTACCGGAAATATTTAAGAATAGCAATATTGAAGTTTATGACATTACCGGGAGGAAAGTTAATAAATTATTCAATAATGGAATCTACTTCATTCAAAATGACAAAACTGTCCAGAAGATTATCTATTTGAAGTAAATGCTTAAAATTTGTAGTTCAATTTCAAAAATATGCATAGATTTTATTAAAACAAAAGATAATATTCTATAAGATTAGGTGGAGAGGAATCTACCTGATAATAACTTGACAATGATATAATTTTAGGTAAAATAAAATATGCAAATTCTGATGCTTGTCATCGCAATTGTTATATTAACACTTGCCTGCGCAGTTCTGATATATGTATCCCGTTTCCTTGAAGAAAAAAAGAAAAGAAAACTTACCGGCATAATATCTTTATTTTTGTGTATCCTCTTTTTAATATCCCAGATTTCCTTTTTGTTATTTCCTGAAGAGAGGTATAAAAACTTTGGTGGACTTTTTGGTTATTATATATCCCTCTGGGTATTCTCAATAATTGGACTTTATTTTTTTGTGATCCCGGGTTTACTTTTATATTTCGGTTATCTGTATCTTTTTGAAAAAGAAAGAAGAGACGGCTACCACCTTTTATATTTAATCCCAATTGGTGTGCTTATAGATATAATCCTTTCGCTGTTTTTAAATTGGACGCCTTATAAAAATATTGATAGCGGCGGATTTATCGGAACAATAATCAAAGATTTTCTGTTAAAATACTTCGGATATCCGGGCACATACATTATTTTAGCCTTTGGTATTCTTGTCATTATCTTTATGACAATGAGAAAATTCATTATCCCAAAGAAACAAATTCCAGACACACTTACCAAAGTTGAGGAAAAAGAGATTGAAATGCCTGACGAAGAAATTAAGACCGATTTTGAAGAGGAGTCAAATGAACAGGTAACAAAAGAAAAAAAGATACGCATCAAAAAGAAAAAAGAAATTCCTAAGATTGATTTTAAAACAGAATTTTTGAATATCCTCGCCGAACCGACAAAAAAAGTTGGGGTTGATACAGAAATTTTGAAAAAAGAATCTGAAATTTTAGAGCAAAGACTGGCTGAGTTCGATGTTCAGGGTAAGGTTGTAAACTTTGAATCTGGACCCGTGATTACAAGATTTGAATTTGAACCTGCACCCGGAATAAAGGTCAGCAAGATTGCCAATCTTGATAACGACCTGGCACTCGCATTAAAGGCGACCAGAGTAAGGATTGTTGCGCCTATCCCCGGAAAATCAGCCGTTGGGATTGAAGTACCCAATAAAGAGCGAAGCCTTGTGTATCTAAAAAACTGCCTCCTTGACCCAAATTTTGATAATAACCCTTCACCCCTGGCAATAGTGTTGGGCGAAGATATAACTGGAAATCCTGTAAGCGACGATATATCAACAATGCCTCATATGCTTGTTGCCGGAACCACGGGTTCGGGAAAGAGTGTATGTATTAACACGATTATCGCCAGTCTGCTTTATCACACTACCTATCGGGATGTAAGATTTTTGATGATTGATCCCAAACGGCTTGAATTACCTATGTATAATTCCATTCCCCATCTTTTACGCAAAGCGATAACCGAACCAAAAGATGCAGTTGAAGAACTTGAGGCACTGGTCGGAATAATGGAATCACGTTATCGTGATTTTGCACGAGAGAATGTTCGCGATATTGACGGATATAATGAAAAAATGAGAAAGAAAAACGGAGATATCAAACCTTATATCGTAGTAATTGTTGATGAACTTGCGGATTTGATGCTCACAGCACCAAGTGAAATTGAAGAGAATATCACACGACTTGCCCAAATGTCCAGGGCTGTTGGTATCCATCTTATTCTGGCAACACAAAGGCCATCAGTGGATGTAATAACTGGACTTATAAAGGCAAATTTCCCCTGCAGGATAGCGTTTCAGGTTGCTTCTAAAACCGATTCACGAACAATCCTTGATATGAACGGTGCCGAATCATTATTGGGCAGAGGTGATATGCTTTTTCTACCTCCGGGTAAAGGAACACCCATAAGATTGCATGGTGCTTATATTTCCACCGATGAAGTATGTGGAATAAGCAGGTTGATTGCCCGCCAGTATCTTATAGAATTATTGAAAGACATTGAAGAAGACCTTAATGAAATAATAACAACAATTCTTGATGAAGAATTATGGACAGTATTTATTGACCAGGATGATCCCGCCTTTGATGAAAAGAAAAAATCTTTGATGAATATTATGCCCAACGAGAAAATAGACCAGATCATTGAACTCGGTTATTACCCTAAATTAGGTGAGATTGTAGTAGAAGAGACTACCACCGCAGAAATAGCTGAAGGCGAAGTTGACCCAATGTTTCCCGAGGCAGCAAGGTTGGTATTCAGACACCAGGTTGCAAGTGTGTCTTTATTGCAGAGAAGATTAAACCTTGGTTATGCACGCGCAGGGAGAATAATTGACCAACTTGAAGCCGCAGGAATTGTTGAACCATTCCAGGGCAGTAAATCAAGAAAGGTCTTAATACAAAATCAAGACGAATTAGAATCAATCATCGCAAAATATCAATAAAACATTATATCTTAAGTCCAGGTAGATAATCTCTAAAATAATATTCTAAACAAAAGATAAAAACTAAATAAGTAAAGTATAGAAAAATATAACCATTCTTTTGGATTTTTACTCAAAAGGGTATAAAAAAAAGTTATAAAAAAGGCAATTAAAGAACCCGGCAAAATTTTGGGAATAAAAATTGTGATTATCATAAAACTTGAACTTAATAGCAAACTAAAAGGAAATCTGCCCGATAATGTTTCTTTTTTATATAAAAGAACAGGCAGGGTGATTACACCATTTTTTCTATCTCCTTCAATATGACCAATGTCCTTGGCACTAAATCCGATTGTAATTCCTGATAACAGGGCAAAAATTAAGCGATTCGGAATTTGTGCGAAAATCTCTTCAAAATATATAATGCTATAACCAATGGAAATAGACAATATTACAACGACCGCTATTATAAAAGTTGAAATAAGTGGGAATCTTTTGAGACGAACTGGTGGCATTGAATAAATAATTCCCAAAAGTAAAAATGCAGTCATAATAAGGAATGCCTGATAATTCAATATAAATGAACCAATTATTACAATCAAAAAAATTGAAAAACAACCCAGAAAATAATATTTTCTTTTAATGCCCATTAAAACTGGATTACTTTTTCGGGAAATTTCGTCAATCGGTAAATCAAAAAAGTCATTAAAGAGTTGTAAAGCCCAGAATCCAAACGAAGGGCAAAGAAATATAAGGAAAATTCCTAAAAAGTTGAACAAATCAATTTTGTGAAATACCCCGGATTGTTTTGTTGCAAGGATAAAACCACATAGGCTAACGCACCCGTAAAATGCCAGCCTTTCTACCCGCATTGAAGAAATAAGTATATGAAAATCTTTTCGGTCTAAAAAATACAAATAAAAAAAGAAAACTATCACGAAAAAGATGAAATATATTGCAGAAAATTTCTGGGTATCGGTATTGAGTATCCCACCGTTTATATAGATATTCTCCGGCCTGTTTCCGGCAAGTATAGTGGTAAGTCCGCCTGAAAATAATATAATCACTAAAACAACCAGGAAAGTAGTAATACCACTTATAAATTTATTTCGTATTATATATCCATATAAGCCAGCAAGCAAACAAATTAAAAAAATGACTATTCGTTGCCCTGATGAAACACCAATATCAACAAGTGATACGAATGGGTTTAAAAAATGAAGAAAGAACTTTTCCAGTCTTGAAGGGTAAGTAATAAAACAACCGCCACAAAAAATTGCATCTATTATGGGAACAATTATTATTAGCCCAGTGCCGATACTTGCCACCTTGGTTAC
>JBDRVV010000055.1 GCA_039802005.1 candidate division WOR-3 bacterium | reverse complement strand
GGGCATGCTACAGTTTTTGTTATTCTGGTTCCGGTCCTGACCCCTGTGGGGTTGAAGGTGTGGTAATTGGGTTAAGGTTGAGATGCTGGTTTATAAAAACATACTTTCAAAATCCCGCAGCGAGAAGGGTCCTGAAAAAAGGTCGTACTCCTCGGGGACCGGGGTGGGTATGAAATTTTTAAAAAACGGGTGCTTTGAAAATCTGAACACCCATAACTTTGAACAAGGAGGTACATATGAAAAGACTCATTGACTTTTTAGTGTGTGTATGTATAATAAATATCATGTGTACAAAGGAAAAACAATCTACCGAAATAGAAGGGAGTTATACAGAAGATACCACTGAAGTTCTTGCCGCACCAGCGCCACCAACCTATTACTTTATTAAAACATTCACTTGCGGTGATACTACAATTGCAGAGATAATTGAGATAACTACAAACCCAGATTCATTGTATCAGCCAGAAGGATATTCTCAAGTAACTTTGACTGAATTACATAACATGGGTTATCTTTCGCCTTCAGAATCAGAGGTAGAAGCAAAAAAACAAGGTACATGGCAGGGAGAAGATATAAGAGGTGGTCTCCATGTGGCATCTTGGATTTATACTGAATACGTGTTCAATTATACATTCAAAAGGGTCTATTGTTCATCAAAAACTTATCGTGATTGGAACTGTCCAGGACCATGTTATGTATCTGACAAAACATATCGTGACTGGTATAATCTCGTACATTCCTGCCCGCAAAATGGTATGTGGTGTTATAATTGGGGGTGGGCAAAGACCTGTTCATATTCTGTAATGTATCCTTCATCAGCAACATTTCGTTGGGATCAGTTAGGCATACATAAATTTTCATCAGGCGGCACATATTACAATACCCATGCGTATAAGACTTGGTAAATGCGGAAACAGAAATAAGGGGTGGTGTTAATAGTCCACCACCCCCTCGTTAAAATTTGAAAGGAGGAGAAGTGAAGAAATTTATTTTAATAATAATTGTTTTCTTCTTTTTCGTTTATCCACAACCCCGTGTTGAACTCGGAATAAAAACAACACGGTATTTGATGTCGGAAATGATTATGTTTTCACAGGGTACCTGGAATGTTGATATTTTTCTGGAAAAATATTGGGGAATAAGCAGCGAGATTGTAATTAGCTTCACCAAAAATATTTACCTACGATCAGAATTCCTGGAATTAAAAAAATATGATAGCGGCGGAAATAGTTTGAATTTGTTATCTAATCTAAACACAGATTTAATAGCTGTTCTACCTGTAAACTGGAATTTAAGACCTTTATTTTACGGTGGGTTTTCTTATGAGAAATACAGTAATCTCAGCCTAAATGACTATCGTGGTATTGCACCGGTTTACAACGTAAGAGCTGGTTCGGGCCTTTTATATACACGCATGAAAAATCCTAAACTATTTTTAGAGATAGAAATGTACAACTATAAACAATCCGAATATAGAAGGGTGCCGATGGAAGATATGATATTCAACATTCGTTGTGAATCTCTGGGATTTAATCGTGTCAATCTGGGCTTAAGATTCCAATTATAAAATGCATAAAATTGAAATTTTAGGGAGCCTTGCAATGATGTGTAAATGGATTTTTACTTTAGTATTTTTGATAACAAATTTATTTTTGAGTTGCTTCTCAGATCGAGAAGAAGATTTTTGGGATTATAAATCTGAGATTGGTAGCGGTTCGCCGATTAGAGATCTCAGTGGTGTTAGTATAGGTATTACAGTAAATAGTGCCGGCGAAAATGCAATTGTTGATTCACTTAAAATTCGAGTAAACATAGAACACGAAAAACCATCAAATTTAATTATCAAGTTATACCGAAATGATGATTCTATTGTCGCCTGGGGTAACAATTATCTCGGTGGTAGTCAAGAGTATTCAACAAATTACTTTAATGGAAAAAACGCCAACGGAAACTGGGGCATCATGGTCTACGATAGTGTTGCTGACGGGAACGAAGGATATTTAAATGGATTCACCCTTATGATTAAATACAAGACAAAATGACGGATGTAGGCTATAAAGGAATCAGGGTTTAACTATACTACCCCCAGTTGCGAAGAAAACTGTATAACAAATCACCGCATTTTATTTTCGCCGCTGGACTGCCCCAGTTTTCAAATTGGGGAAGTGGCTACTACATTTTTTTATCTGCGGAAGCGGCTTCCAGCCGTGAAACAAAAGTGCACCAATCTCCTATCTCCCCCTTTAGAAAAGGGGGATTTTAGTTAACAACGCATCAGCAAGCTGATGCACTCCAACTAATCGGCTATCGTTATACGGTTTCGCTGCCAGTTTCGTTATACGGTCTCGTATATCAGTTAAGTTTTTGCTAACTAAAAAATAAAAATCAATGGGCTTATGCACGCAATGGCAATCCACTCTAAACTACAAACTAATTACCATACCAGCATCCAAACCCATAAACCAATCACCATTTTTTGTAGTGGTCAAGATTGCTTGACATTTGACTTTTATGCAGAGCAAGCTCTGCCACTACAAAAGATTTTAATCTCACCCTTTAGTAAAAGGGGGATTAAGGGGGATTTGATCAAACACAGGCGTGGTTATTGGTTTTTGGGCATTGAAGCCTGTAATAATAAAAATTTTTTCCAAACAGCAGCGAGAAGGGTCCTGAAAAAATGTCGTACTCCTCGGGGGCCGGGGTGGTTCTATCTTTGTCTCAAATCTGGTTTAATACAAATTGGAGGTAAAAATGATTGAAGTAATGAACTGGGGTGGTGGTGTGCAGCCAAATGGAACCGCCTGCCAGTGTGGCTGTACATGTGTATGCGGGTGTTTATGTTCGTGCGTTTATCCTGAGGATCCTTACCAACTTGGAGATGCTAATAATGAAGCGAGTCTCCATTGCCACAATACTCAACTTACAAGTGATGCAAATGCTGTGCATGAAGCAGTCAAAAGAGGTTGGACACCATGATAGTGGATATTCGGGGATTGGGGGTAAAGAACCCCAATCCCCAGCATTGAGGAATTGTCTATGGAACTGCCTCCATTTGTGCATAAATTTCAAAGCCTTAAAGGAAATTATTATATCTATGATGTAAAAACAAACCAAATAATTAGGGTGGATAAAATAGTTTATGATATAATAGAAGATCTCGGTGTTTTATCAAATACTGAGCTTATCTCAAAATGGCAGGCAAAATATCAACTTGATTCTGTAAAAAAAGCACTGAATGAGATAGAAAAATGCCGCCGAAATGGACTATTTTCTAACAAAAGGTTTACGAATATGCTTGTTCCGTATGATCCGCAATATCTCCAGAACGAATTGAAATCAAAGATTGGTTATATGATTCTAAACATCACCGAGGTTTGCAATATGAGGTGTAGATACTGTTCATTTTCTGGTACCTACAAATATGAAAGAACGCATTCTAATAAAATTATGGATGACCACACCCTTTATAAGGCAATACAGTATTATTTATCACATTCCCAATACAGCGAGATCAGATCAATATCAATTTATGGTGGTGAACCACTAACTTCTTTTGAAAAGATAATGGAAGTCAAAGAGTTGATTGGTAATGAAATCGAACTACACATTGATTCTAACGGTTTGGTTCTTGAAAGGGAAGATATTAGGGATGCAATAATAAAAAATAAATTTTTTCTCCAGATAAGTCTTGATGGACCCGAATTATTCCATGACCGCTATCGTGTGGATGTAAATGGTAAGCCCACATATGCCCGTATAACTAATAGCCTTAGGCAGATACAGAAGGCGGCTCCGGACTTTTTCAAGCAGGCTATCTCGTTTGCGGTCACTATGTCACCCGATACCAATATGCTGGAATTGAACAATTTCTTTGAAGACTATGAACTGGTTAATGGACAGCGAATAATCGTAAATTCAGTCTACCCTTATGATACTACATTCTTTGAAAGGTTCACCCCCGAAGATTATTCTAGTTTGGCTACTCAATATGATATATTAAGAAAGGATTATATAAGACGCCGTATCAATAATGAAGAGCCAACGGCATTTGAAAAAGCCCTCTTTGAGAAAACACTTGTACTTTTCCACAAAAGAAAGCTCAATGAACCCTACGATGCTATTATAATGAATGGTTGTTGCACTCCGGGTCTGAGGAAAATTTTTGTTAATACCGACGGACAGTTTTATCCCTGTGAGCGGGTGATGCGGGCATATAATATCGGAGATGTTGACAAGGGAATAGAAATTGATACAATAATGAGTATCGCAAGGGAGTATGTTATGTATTCGGAGAGTGATTGTATCAATTGCTGGGCGGCAAAGATTTGTGGTGCTTGCTTTGCTACTGCTGTGAAAAATAATAGATTTGACATTGAAAGGAAAAGGGAACAGTGTGTAGTCTTAAGGGAGGCAAGGCACATTGATCTCGTTACCTATACATCAATAATGGAAGAAAATCCAAATGCATTTGACTTTACAAAAGATATGATATTTGCTTAAGATGAAAAAGAAATGTTTAAATTGGTCCTGAGCATAGCATTTATTGCAAATTTCCTTTTTTGCTTTGTCCCTTATGAATTCAAGGCGAATAGGATTACAAAACCGCCGGTGATTGATGGTTATTTAAATGACCCCTGCTGGGACGAGGCAACAAGGATAGAAAAGGATTTTAGAAATTATGACTATGATGACCCTGAGTATGGTAAAATTGCCCCGGTAAAGACGATTGTCCTGGTTGGTTATGATGATGAAAATCTCTATGTCGGCGTTATCTGTGAAGAACCTGAAATAAGTACGATAAGAGCAAGGGCAAAGAATCAAAGCCGTTGGTGGGAATCAAGTGAGGATGACCAAGTGGGTGTAGTGATTATTCCCAATTCCTCCCAAAATGATACCTATGGTTTTCAAGTTAATGCTAATAGTATCTCTTCTGTGTACTTTGTGATTCCAATTGCTCCAGAATTATTTGCTGAATATTGTGTATTGGAAAATTTTATCTGGTATGTGGATGCAAAGATTCTTGATACCTGCTGGACAGTAGAGATGCAGATTCCATTCCAGAGTTTAAAGGTGTATTCAAATTATATAGACTACTTCAGAATGGATGTGCACCGGATACGTCCCCGGGAGTATATACCCTGTTATCGCCTTTCTCCTTATGTGCGCGGTGAGCTCTATCTCAAATACTTTGCCCGGATGCATATAAATGACTGGATTGCAAAGCCTGAAAGGATTGAGTTCTTGCCGTATTTAACCGGTGGTTTGACCATTGATACACTGACCGACCCTAATCTGCGACTTGGATTTGGCGGTAAATACTACTTCAATTATGATAATATCCTTGATTTTGCCATTTTACCCGACTTCTCTCAGATTGAAACCGATGTTCCCCAGATTGATGTCAATACCACATCTGCCCTTTATTACGAAGAAAAAAGGCCTTTTTTCCTGGAAAGGAAATCATTCTTTGAAACACCCATTCAGGTCTTCTATTCAAGAATGATAAACGACCCATTGGGAGCAATAAAATATACTGGGAGCATCAAAGACTATTCAATGGGTTATATCTTTGGCCTTGACCGCCATACACCATTTATTCTTCCTTTTACGGAGCGGAGTTTCAGTATTGGTAGTAATAAAATGAGTACAAATAATATCTTAAGATTGAAGAAGACCCTGCTTAAAGATACTTATTTTGGGCTTTTAAGCACGGACAGAGAGATAATAGAAGGTGGTTTTAATCGGACATTTGGCCTTGATGGTGCATTTGGATTTTTGAAAGAAAACACTGTAAAATTTCAGGGGATATTAACTTGGACAAAAGAGCCATTTGATACATTGTTGTTTAATGGGTATGGAATAGAATTCAATGGTCGGACTGCAAGATTTGATGGGGAAGAGTTTACGGGGAATGGGATGCTAATAGAGTATTTCCATAAAAGAAAATATCTCAATTTCAATGGTTATTTCAAAACCCTCTCTCCAGAATTTCGGGCAGACCTTGGTTTTATTAACTATCATGACTGGACAAAATATGGGTTTTCTGTTAATTTTCCGTGGATAATAAAAAAATATTTTATTGAATCGGTTACTCCAGAATTGCAATTTGAAAGGGCACATAGATACTTTGGAATAAACACCGGTCTCAGTCAGAGTTGTGGTATAACCCTTCAATTTAAATATTTAATCAATACTCGGTTTATCTATCAATTGATTGATAAGTTCTATCGTGATATGTGGTTTAATGATATGTGGTCTTATAGTGCAAGTTTATCAAGTTATACATTGAAATTTCTGTCAATCGGTATGTTTCTGAACTATGGTCGCTCAATAAACTACTATTCTACACCATTAAGTCTGGGCTATAATCTATATCCCTATTTCTGGTTTGATTATAATTTTGGACCAGTATCAATTGGTGCAAAATATTATCAATATCTATTCTGGTCACAAAAATTTGGTGAATGGATATATAATCAAAAGACTTTTGAATTAAATCTTTCCTATACATTTACCCGTTTTATGGGTTTCCGTGTTATCGGGCAATATAACTCCAGCAACAAAAATTTACTCATTGCCCCTTTATTTTCATTCACCCCAACACCCTTAACCCTTTTTTATCTTGGTGCCAATCATAATTTTAATAATGAAACACCTCTTGATATTGGAGGATATGAGCATACTAAATCCCAGATATTCTTAAAAGTTCAGTATCTATTCCGTCATTGAAGATTAAAGAATATATTAGCCATTATGTAAATTTTCTGAAACTATGCAAAGAATTCTATAAATATGGTTATTGGTCAGCGGTCTTGGCATTGGTGGCAATAATTCTGCAATTGCCAGGTCCATTTTTAACAAAGTATGCGATTGACCGGGTATTTCCTCAGAAAAATATGGCATTACTAAATACTATTGTGCTTGGGTTATTGTTATTGATGGTCTTTAAGATTCTCTGTGGTTTTTTAAATGAGATACTATTATTTTTATTTCGCACCAGGGCGATAATGAAGATTCAATTAAGGCTCTTTGCCCATATTGAGGATTTAAGCGTCGCATTCCATAACGAAAAGACCGTGGGTTTTTTTACCACAAGATTGGGACAGGACACCGCAAATCTTCAGGGTTTGATCGCGGTTGCAGGGATTGGCGATCATAAAACTTTGTATAATATAAATCCTTCATATAAAAATCTATTTGATAAGCAAAGCAGCTGACAAAATTAATATTTCCCATCTGTTGGGAAATATCAAAAATAGGTATTTTTAAAAAGAAATACATGCCAGGAGAAAGTGGAAAATACTACAAATTTTATCAAAAAATAGCCCCAGTTTCGAATATCAAAGTGTTGAAATTTGATGGGGTTTGAGGATTTTCTGCAAAAAAATGGCAAAAATCGGTTTTACTGACATTTTATGTCAAACCACTGACATAAAATGTCAGTGGCTAAAATGCTGAACTGTCCTGCATTTGCACGATTTTGTGGATAATTTGTGGATAACTTACTGACA
>JBDRVV010000054.1 GCA_039802005.1 candidate division WOR-3 bacterium | reverse complement strand
TGTCTCTTTTATTTTAATGCGATAAACAATCTCAAATGACTCTCCAACTTTTGGAACCCCCCCTATTATCATCATAGCTCCGTCGATATTCCTTTCAAGAGGCGGTAATTCTTTTGTTGCCCGCCCAAATCCCACCATCAATACCATCAGCAGCCACAGCGCTGCTATTTTGCTTATCTTTATGCCTCGCATTTTTGTCTCCGTGTTTTTACTATAAAGAACTCACAGATAACTACTCGACAATAATATTCTAACTCAAAACTTAAATATGTCAATGATTTCTTTATTACAATCAAATTTCTAAAATGTATCAAATCCTGCCTCATGACTGGCAACACCAAGCCAGGGCAAAATGTTTCATTATCTCACCCTCAAGGGTCATACGCAGACTTATCGGCTCTTTTAATGCCGGATGCTGTGGACCAATCGGAACCTTAAATTCCTGTGCCTCCATCACTTACCTCCCGGGATTTTCTCTTCAGGACGCTCAAATTTCCAGTCTTTGCGCAATGGATATTCGCCTTCAGGCCAGTCATCAGGTAATACAAGACGCTCTGGATTGGGATGCCCTTCAACCTTTATCCCAAACATATCCTGTATCTCTCTCTCATAAAGCGTGGCACCAGGAATTACGCTGGTGATAGTTGGCACCTTCGGGTCATTCCTCGGTGTCAGTGTCCGGACAGTCAATCCACAATTTTCATTTGCAAGATGATATAATATTTCAAAATTCTCACCCAAGTCAACACCAGATATGGTAGAAATGTGATAAAAGTTGAATTTCTCTTTCAAAAACTTCACTGCCTCAACAAGGTCTTTTTTATCAACCTTTAAAAAGACCCTTCTTGGGGCAGGATTGGTTATATCTAAAACCTTTTCTTTCAAACCCTGCTTTATCTTTTCTAAAAGTTCAGTTTCACCCATATTTTCCTCAATTCACCTCTGAATATGCAAGGCTAACCTCTGGTTCTGAAAGAACCATCGGTTCTTGAAGAAAGCCTTGCCCTACATTCGCAATTGCCCTGAATTGCCTCAAATTGCCCTCAATTGCCTTTTTCATAAAGTCTTCAACAACTTATAAACCCCATCAATCACTGCATCCGGACGGACCGGACAACCTGGAATATAGGCATGGACAGGAAGGACCTGGTCAACACCACCGATGATGTTATAACAACCCCGATACACACAACCACTCATTGCGCACGCACCGACCGCCACGACAAACTTCGGTTCAGGCACCTGCTCATATATCCTTATCATCCTGTCCTTGCTCTGCCTCGTCATTGGACCGGTGCAGACAATCACATCTGCATGCCTTGGTGTTGCCTTTAACAGAACACCGAATCTTTCTAAGTCAAACCTCGGCATCAATGCGGCAAGTATCTCAATATCACAGGCATTACATGCCCCGGTATTCAAGTGTAATACCCAAGGGGATTTTATCCTTGACCATCTAACAAGCCAGCTTAACATCCAATCACCCCCGCCTTTAAACCATCCTGATAAATAAGACCGCTACAAATCCCCCTTAATCCCCCTTTTTCAAAGGGGGAAATAGGAGGATTGAAATTCACTTCTAACTTCCCATTTATCTTTTTATTATGGTTGCTCATTTAACTCCTCGTTATCAATGCCAAGACCGAGATAAATATCATCGCCAGATAAAAGATACCAAACAAGGCGACTGCGCCTTTGGGAATCGTCGCCACCACCAGTGTCGCAACATGCATCATCGTGAAGAACAGTGCAACATAGAAAAACAGACGATAACCAAATTGGATTTTTGTTCCTGGAATATCCTCACCACAGGCATAGGTTGAAACTTTACCCGGTGTCTTTTTCATTTTTGGCGCCATCAGACTACCAAGCCAGTAAATCAAATAGAAAATACCCAAGAAAATCAAAAAGGCAATGGGAGGAGAAAGTAAAATATCAATCATAATTATCCTCTCAACTTTGTCAATTTTTTGACATCAAGACTACCAGTATGGCGATAAAGATTTATAACGAGCGCCAGGGCAACTGCGATAGCGCAGACCTCAACCACAATAAATGTTATCACCAGGCTCTGACCGGTTAGAATCAGCCCTTTTACCGAACTCGCTGATATCAAAGCAAGGGTCACACCTTTGGCAATAATTTCTATTCCGATGAGCAATTTAATTAAATTGCGCATTGAAAGAAGGCAATATAATCCAATGAAGAAAAGAATAAAGGCAAATATCAAGTTTAAATAAAAATCATTGGGTAAATTAATCATTTTTATCCCTCTTTCTGAATAATGCTAACACCGAAAAGACACCGGCAAAGATTATACCAATTTGAGCGAAGAGATCGAATGTCCGTTTCTGCCATAAGACATCACCAAATTTACCAGATTCTGATAGCCATTTTGTTAGCGGTGGCATTTTGCTCAATAACAGATACATAATCAAAATATCAATAATGATAAACCAGATAAAGAACAACGGAAAGATATAAACCGGCAGTTTACTTTCTTTAAAATCATCACCCCTTGTCAAGCCAATCGTTGAAACAAATAAGACAGTAATCAAACCCGCAACGACCGAAATTTCAAATACACCAGCATAATACGCCTTCATAAAGAACAATACTACTGCAAGAAATACACTTGCTGCCATAAGGCTCAATGCGGCTTTAAGCAGGTCTTTTAACAATACCGCAAGGACTGAGAAGAAGACCAGGGCACAGAGTGATATTAAATATAACTCCTGCATAAAAACCCCTATAGCCTCAAATACTGCATTGCATATCTAATACCATATTCAAGAATATTCACTGCAGGTGTAATCCATTTGGAGATAACCACGGGGAAGCCAATGCCGATTATGATACAAACAAGGGCGATTAAAAGCGTTGACAATGCCATCCAGAAAGGAACTTCCTTCACATTTTGTAGTGTTTCTTTCAATTTACCAAAGAATGCCCGACGCTGGATAATAATATAATACCACAATGTAATAATACTTGCCAGGACCGCCACAAATGCAAATCCATAAGCCCTTGCCTGTAATAATCCTATAATAATAAATAACTTGCTCCAGAATCCGTTAAGTGGTGGCACACCGGCAACGGAAAGCGAACCAACCACGGTAGTCGCCGCAGTAATTGGCATCCTCTTACCAAGACCACCCATTTTATTCAAATCCCTGGTACCGGTTGAATGCTCAACCGAACCTGAATTCAAAAACAACAATCCTTTAGCAAGGGCATGGTTTAAGATATGGAATAATGCACCCATTATTGCAAAACTCGTTCCCGCGCCAAATCCAAGGATAATATAACCGACCTGGCTGATTGATGAATAGGCAAGCATTCTTTTAATATCATCCTGTCCCAGGGCAAGGACTGCACCGACTAAAATAGAGATTATACCGAGATACATCAAGACCGTTGATACTGCGGGTGTTAAACCGAAGACATTCAAGAATATTCTTGTCAGTGCATAGACACCAGAAACTTTTATTAATAAACCCGAAAGCATTGCGGATATTGGTGCGGGTGCACTGGGATGGGCATCTGGTAACCAGGAATGGAATGGCACAAGCGCTGCCTTTAAGCCAAAACCAAAAATGAAGAATCCAGTGCAGATATACATTATAAATTTTGCATCTTCTTTAAAGAATCTATCTGCAATGTCACCGAGTTTCAGACTTCCGGTAATACTGAAGATTAGAGCAATGCCCAATAGCAGAAATGCGGTTGCGACTGCAGAAAGTGCAAGATACTTGAATGAAGCCTCAAGTTCATCATGCTTTAGTCCATAGGCAACAAGACCATAGGAAGATATCGCAGCAACCTCAAGGAAGACATAGATTGTAAATAAATCCGTAGCAAGGACAAGTCCGGACATACCGCCGACCATAATCATAAATAAAGCATAGAATATCCCTTTTGAACCATAATGTTCCATATAGTCAATTGAAAATAGCGTTACACCAAAACTGACAAGATATATGGCAAATAACATAAATAGACTGAAACCATCCAACGCAAAGACAATATTTAAATTTTGATTGAACCACTGGAAATGGCGAATTCCGGAATGTGATGCCACAACCTGGTAGCCAAAGGTCATTGAATAAATCAATAGAAAGAGGATTGCCAGATTCGTCAATAAATCAGGTAGAAATCTTTTTGAAACTTTCTCAATCAAAGGCAGGAATGCAGCAAGGACGAACGGAATGATTATAAAAAGAGATACCATATCAGACTCCTCACTTAATCAAAGATAATAAAACATAGACAATTATAACAAGTCCCGCAATACACCAGGCAAGGTAGTTTGCATAGTGACCATTGTGTGCGTACTGGAGTAGTTTCGTGAATGCATTACCAGTGATAGTAACCGTCTTCTCATAGAAGTAGTCAATCGGTCTATCAATCGCCACATACAAGATATGGGCAAGTCCTTTTAAGAACTTAATCCCCTGTTCATACATATCAAAAACCCTTTGCTCTGACCATTCATAGAGGGTGCTTAAAATTGGCAGTCTGTGGATAACCTCAGAGGCATAGGCTGCCTTTTTCTCTGCCTTGTTCCAGCCATACAAATGTATTACAAGACCAATCAGGAGCATAAAAATTGATACGCCAGCAATCGGATTTACCAAATCAAGGGCATGGGCAGAAAAATCATAGTGATGGGCAATCTCTTCGGGATGCATTTCAAGTAAAGGTTCAAAGAAATATTTGAAAGGCAGATAATTATAAACGCCAAATAAAATGCAGAGCACCGCAAGGATAATCATAGGAACCAGAAATGGAGATTCTGCCTCTTTTGTCTTGGGTAATTCTTTGTTGCGCGGTCCTAAGAATATTGAATGCCCTGCCTTTAAAAACGAAACAAAGGTGAATATCGCACCGACCCATCCAGCAATAGCAAATATTACAAAGCCTGTTTCATAAGCACCATGTATCACAAGTTCTTTTGATACAAAACCGTTTAGGGGCCAGATTCCTGATATTGCGGCAGCAAGAACCAGATAACACAATGCGGTTATCGGCATATCCTGTTTTAATCCACCGAGCCTCTTCATTTCGGTAGTCCCGGTCCGATGTTCAACAGCACCTGCAACCATGAACAATCCAGATTTATATATCGCATTATTCAGCATATGGAATATTCCACCAATGATACCGATCGGCAATGCAGTTCCAATACCCAAGACCATATAACCATACTGACTTATCGCATGGAATGAAAGCAATTTTTTATAATCCCTCTGTATCAATGCCATTAATACTGCAAAGATAATCGTGATTGAACCGATTATCATTAAAATTATTGAGGCGGGCGTCCCCTTGATTGCAAATAATTCAACTGAAATTCTCGTTAATAAGAATATACCCAAAAGTTTCTCAAGTGCTCCGGGCAAGAATGCCATCACACTGACCGGTGCATCAATTGCCGCATCCGGAATCCAGGTGTGGAAGGGCATTGAACCACCCTTTCCCAAGGCACCAATCATCATCATTATGAAACTTAACAATGCAAGACCTTCAGGCTTAACCGGATGATGACTAATTTCAGAAAGGCTTGCGGTACCGGTAATATACCACAAAATGGCAATACCAAAGATCATACAGAAATCACAGAATCCATTGATGATGAACGCCTTTGTCGCAGTCCGCTGGGTGTTTTCGGTGTTACCAAGGGTAATCAGTCCATAAAGGGTCAAGAGCAATCCCTCCCAGAAGAAGAGTAATACCAAAAAGTTATCCGCAAGGATAGCACCATTGGCGAAGGCAATTGTGAGATAGATATAGCAATAGTATTCGCCGACCCTGGGATGTTCTTTCATCTTTATAAATGAATATATACTGATCAAGAATCCAAAGATGTTTATCCACAATAATGCAAATGATGAGAAATGATACAATCTCAAATCAAAATTTAGCCAGCCCACCCAGTTCAATGTCAAGACGAGATTTTTGTAATCAAATAAGAGCCAGGCAATATAGACTAAAATTGCACCGGCAATAATAGCAATAAACTCCCGCAGACCCTTGATTGTTCTGGGAATTAATATTGCGATGATTGCTACAACAACCGGCAAAACAATAGGAGTTAGGAGAATCTGAGGATTTAGCATAACCAACCCATCCTATTAAATCCCAAATCCCAAACACCAAATCCCAAACAAATTCCAATTTTAAATAATTCAAACGAAGCCGCCTTTCTAAACCGTTTCGCATTTCGCAACCGTAAAACGACTAACGATTCTTTAGAACTCAGGATTTGGAATTTTAGATTCTTGTAACTCATAATCCTAACCTCAATATCTGTGTCGTGGCAATATCCGCGAGTTTCATTGGATAACTAATAAATATACCCGCAAGGACTGAAAGAATCGCAAGGACAATTACAACAAAGAGCATTGAATTCGTACCTTCCTTTGCTGAAATCTTTGTCTCACCAAGAAAGACCATATTGAACACCCTGAATAGATAGAATGCAGTCATCACCGCTGTGAATAATGCCAATCCTGCAAGCCAGAGATTACCAGACTTCACCGTGCCTAAAATCACCAAAAACTTTGAAAAGAATCCACCAAGGGGCGGGATACCAATCACCGAAAATGCGGAAATGATAAAGACAATTGCGGTTATGGGCATAGTTTTTATAAGACCACCAAGTTGTCTGATATCCTTGGTATGGGTATTATGTTCAATTATTCCTGCACACAAGAACAATCCGGCCTTGGCAAGTCCATGCATTAAAAGATACAGGATTGCACCAATGACCGCAGTCGGCTCCATAATACTCAAACCTAAGAATATATAACCAATCTGACTCACCGTGGAATAGGCAAGAATTCTCTTTAAATCATTCTCAACGGTTGCTGCACCCGCCGCAACCAGACTTGAAATCACCGCAATGATTGGAATTGCGGTCTGCCAGCCCTCAGGTATTGCAAATGTATAATTGAATATTCTTGCATAGGCATAGACACCAATCTTTACCAGGACCGCTGCGTGTAATAATGCGGTAACAGTTGAAGGTGCAACACCCGCATCAGGTAACCAGGTCTGGATCGGCACAGTTGCTGACTTGGCAAACATACCGAATAAAATCAATAAGACTGCAGAGCCCGGTATGAGCGTGCCCCGCATATCCATTATATTAAAACTCTGGGTTTGGTTATAAATTTGAATAAACCCAAAGAGCATAATTACCGCTCCGCCAAATGTCACCAAAAATGTCTTATCTGCTCTTAATATGTGAATCTTATCTCGATAAAATCCAACAAGGCGCCAGGAACAGATTGCGGTAATTTCCCAGAAAAGATACATAAATATCAAATTCGCGGAATATACCAGACCCATCATTGAGCCGATAAATAATAAGACCATTAAATAATATTCACTCTGATTTTCTTCATGGGAGATATAACCAACTGAATATAAAACAATCAACATTCCAATAAATGAAGAGACAATGGACATAAAGACTGATAGACCATCAACCACGAGATAAAAATCAAGCCCCATTATCAGGGGTCTGCCAAAGATATGTTGTGCACCACTAAATGCAAAAGGTAATAATAATAAAGGAAGGATTGCAGTTGCTAAGGCAATGAGTACTGACCAGACCGACCTGAAGCTCTTTGATATCAAACCCGCGACTGGAATGGTCAGCGAGCCCATTATTGGGACGAATATAGTAAGCAGGGTAATCGTCTCAATATTCATAAAGATTTGCAATTATATTTAAGATAAAGCAAATGTCAATAGTCTGGAGTGGACTGAGAGTTGGTGAACTTCCTGCTATGTTCAGTTTTTAAAAACATTCTATCCATATTACCTCTCTTAATTTACATACTCCTCGTAATTAATCAAACGCCAGGGGCAGGAATTTCGCATGGTATGTTAAGAAGGCATAATAAAACTCCTCGGGCAGGACTCGAACCTGCAACCCTCCGGTTAACAGCCGGATGCTCCACCATTGAGCTACCGAGGAAGTACTTGATTATATTCAAATGATTATTAATGTCAAGCATATAATAAAAAAATAGTCATTCTTTTATATCGTATCACAATTAAAGGGCTCTATTTTTATTTGCTTGACTTCACACATTAAAAAACTATAATATAATATTTCATGCCGGTTGTCTGGTTTAATATCTTAAGCAAAGAAATAAGAAATCCCAAGAGGATATGTATCTTAGGAATCGGCAATATCCAGAAGGGTGATGATGGTGCAGGACCAATGATTGTAAGAATACTCAAGGAGAAAATAAAAAATCCGAAAGCAAAAGATATTCT
>JBDRVV010000053.1 GCA_039802005.1 candidate division WOR-3 bacterium | reverse complement strand
TAAAATTAATGTTATCTATAATGGCGTTGACCCACATATAATACAAAATAATTCCATGGAGGCAGAGAAAATACTTGAAAGCAGGATTGGCATTAAACTATCCGGCCGGTTCGTTATTGGAATGGTAGCAAATTTCTCACCACAGAAAGACCACGAAACCGTAATAAAGGCTGTGTCACTTTTGGCAAAAAAATTTCCAGAATTGGTAGTTGTCTTTGTCGGCTCAGAGAAAATTGCTGAAGGTACTGGATGTTTGGAAAGATTAAAATCTTATGTTAGTGAAAATGACCTTGGAAATTATATCTATTTTGTTGGTGAAATGAGTAATGTCTATGCGGTAATCCCACGGTTTGACATCGGACTTTTAATCTCCAATTTTGAAGGATTCGGCAATGCCCTTGTTGAATACGCCATGGCAGGCAAGCCAATAATTGGAACCGCGGTCGGGGGAATAAAAGAGATCATCAACGATAATGAGAATGGGTTTTTAATCAACCCCGGTGACTATGAAGAGCTTGCACGAAAAATTGAACTGCTTTTAACTGATTCAAAATTGAGAAATAAAATGGGACAAATATCAAAGAAGGTAGCATTAGAGAAATTTTCAGTTAATACCTGGGTTGATAACGTATGTGCCCTTTATGAAAGGATTTTATAAAACGCATGAATGTAGTTTTCGCGGCTGACTATGTTGCCCAAAGTCCGGGGGCATTTATAACGAGCTTAAAATATCTTGCAGAGCGGCTAATTAATAATGGGAATCGGGTTGCTTTTCTTTTTAGTGAAGACCGTGACTATCTAAATGAACTTAAACAATTTGGTACAGTTTTTATCTGTAGGAAGACAACAAATCGTAAATTCAGTATAGAATCGATTTTTAATTTGATGAGGGCATGTAAAAAAATTGATGCGGATTTGGTCCATATACAATTTATAGGCCTTGCTTATTTATTCGCGGCGATTACTTTAAAAATTTTCTTAAGATATAAATTGATAGTTCACTGGCGGTGCATTCCTGAAGGAGCAATTAAAGATGACCTTTATCATAAATTCACCCCATTATTGTACAAAATCTTTAGTTATATATTTATTGATACCCATATTGCAATAAGCAAGACAATAAAAGAGATTTTGATTAAAAGAAATTTTTCTCCATCCAAAAAGATTCATATTATATACAATGGAATTGATGCTAACGAATTTTTAAATTCTGACCATAAAGAAACGCAGACTTTAATTGAACAACTGGCGGGCAGAAAGATATTTTCAAAATCAATAGTGGGGATGATTGCAGATTATTCAGTTGAAAAAGACCATGAAATGTTTATTAAAGCCGCAGAATTGGTTTTGAAAAAAAACAATAATGTTATTTTCCTATTGATTGGTTCAGAAAGGAAATATTTCGGAACTGGAATGAAAGGAAGGTTTGCTAAAATGATCGAAACACTCAATCTCCAGAAAAGTGTAGTACTCATTGATAATTGCCCTTATGCTACAAGAATTATATCTGGTTTTGATATAGGAGTATTATGTTCACACTATGAAGGATTCGGGAATGTATTAATTGAATATATGATGGCAGGTAAACCGGTGATTGCAACTGATGTCGGTGGTATCGCAGAAATAATACAGGATGGAATAACAGGTTATTTAGTTCCACCAAAAGAGTATGTTGAACTCGCAGACAAAATATTGTTTTTATTGAAAAATTCTGAATTAAAGACCAGAATGGGGGCTAATGCCAGAAGGATAGCCAAGGATAGGTTTTCGTTATCTTCCTGGGTTAATAATATGTGCGCACTCTACAATTCTTTTTCAATTTAGTAATTTGTCATTGAGTTTGTATGCTCATATATTGTGGAAATTCAGAGGTAATAAGAGACAAAATACTGAAATTTTACAGCAAAGATAATGTTATATGTGCTGAGGGTAGTATATTAATTTTGAAGAACAACACAGGAGAAATTCAGAGAATTGAAAATTCAAAGAAATCAGTAATCTTTGCCGAAGGCTATATTCTGAATATTAATAGAGATTTTCTTTTATCATTGCTTGAACCGGAGAACAAATGTTTGCTAAGAGAATTGGAAGGATGTTTTTCTGTTTTCATATGGGATAAAAGCCAAAACAAAGCGATTATTATCGATGATAAGTTGGGATTGAATCCTCTGTATTACACATTTACTGCTCAAAATGAAGTACTATTATCAACTGCTCTCGAAGATTTTGTACATATATTCGGTCGTGCACTAAGTATTGACTTAAACGCCCTTGACCAGTACGCAGCATTCAATTATGTTCTCGGTGAGAGAACTTTTATCAAAAATATTTTACGTTGTGAACCGGGCACAGTAATACTCTGGGATAACAGAAATGTAATTAAATATAATTACTGGAATGCGACTGAGTTTATACTGGGTGAACGAATTTCAGAGGGGAAATTTCTAAAAGAATTTCCGAAAACAATGCTTCGGGTAATATCTGACTGGATTCACGGGATGAAGAGAGTTGGGGTATTACTTTCGGGAGGCTATGATTCAAGAGCAATCCTCTCATGTCTTTGGAAACTTGGTGTCAAGGGCTATGCCTATACTTGGGATAATCCTGCAATTGAGGAAACAAATATAGCCCAGCACCTTGCGAAGGCCACTGGTTTTAAATTGCGGTTTCTCCCTTTTTATCCGGAAGAAGAAAATATCGAAAATCTAATTATGGAGGTGGAAAAATTAACTGATTTTTCCTTTCCACTTTTCCATATTGGTCGTTACAATGCAATAAAACAAATTTCGGGTGAAGTTGATATAATCTTTTCCGGACAGGGTGAATTGATAAGGTTCACTCCTGTGCCTAATGACTACATTTCCCGTACCACATTGAGATATATATACGGAAGCGATGATAATATTGTTGAACACTTTTTCAAAAATGAAAATGCGGGGGAGATTTTTAAAGATTTTTCTTACAATCACTTAAAACCCGTTGAACAATTGACTTGCTTCCTATTGTATTATGCCTACAGACATGATTATGGAATGCTCAGATATGGCGAGAGCAAAATAATTCCTGTTGCAATGCCATTCTTTGATGGAAGAGTAATTGAGTTGCTACTGAGGAGTCCATTTTCAATTGCGCGTCTAAATTCCTGGAAAAGAAATTTCTTTTTTATCTTAAAAAACCGGAAGATTTATTATAACTTTGTTAAACAAATGGCACCTCATTTACTGGCGATCCCGCTTGACCGGGGTTATCTACAGAAGTTTGATAGCAGTTATCTTAATATAATTCTGACCGGCGTCGGAAGTCTTAAAAATGCGCTCAGTTCTAAACAGAAGGAGAAGAAAATACCTCCCTGGTGGGGATTTGTATATAACTTACTATCACAGAACGAGACGTTAGATAGAGAATTTTATGACAAGCAGAAGATTAAGAAATCTTTAAGAAAATTTCCATCCTGGTCACCTGAAGAGAGTTATGAATTAGAAAAGGTTGCAAGGTTTGAACTTCTTTATCGTCATTTTTTTAGGTCTAATTAAACAGAAATGGGGAAAAAACCAAGAGTCTGTATAATTCGTCAGTATTACTTCCCTAAGGAAGCACACCTACGCCGTGATGTAAACGCATTAATTGAGGGCGGTTTTGAGGTGGATGTTATTTGTGCAAGGGATAAAGGCGAACGACTATACGAAAGATGGAATGAGGTTGATATATATAGAATACCCGTAATCCATTTAAGAAAGGGAATATTAAGATATATGTATGAATATCTCTATTTTTTTGTCAGAGCAACCTTGCTTGTTACTAAATTGTTTTTCAAAAAAAGATATGATTGCATTGAAGTTGATACTTTGCCCGATTTTTTAGTATTTTGTACAATCATTCCTAAATTATTCAATACCCGTATTATTCTTTATCTGTTTGAGAACATGCCATTGCTCTTTTCTGATAAATACAATGTACCGAACAGGCATCCTTTAATAATATTTCTAAGAATGATTGAGTTGCTAAGTGTAAAATTTGCTGACCAGGTAATCATAACACATGCACGTTGCGAAAAATGTTTTGAAAATAGTGTTATAATACTAAATGTACCAGATGAAATGATGTTCCTACCCGTCAGAGAAAAAAATAATGATAAAACGCCTGCTCATTCTGATATCTACAATGCAAAGGAAGTAGTAAAAATTGTTACTCATTCAACACTTACTGAAATCTACGGTATTCAGAATATAATCAAGGCCGTTGCACTCTTAAAGGACAGATATACTAAGATAAGGTGTGAGATAATAGGTGAGGGTGAATATAAGTGGGAATTAATGAGTCTTGTCAGGTTACTCCACCTTGATGGTTATGTTCAATTTAAGGGGTATGTTGCTTTTGAGGAGATGTCCGGATTTCTAAAAGACGCTGATATAGGGATTGTTTCTGTGTTGAGCGACTATCTGTTGCCTAATAAGTTATTTGAGTATATAGCTTTGAAAATTCCGGTGATATGTTCGTCAGTAAAGGCAATTAAAGATTTTTTTAATGACGATGCATTATTCTTCTATACCCCACATGATTATCGAAAACTTGCAAAGCAAATCGAATGGGTTATGTTCCACTATGACATTGCATTAGATAAGGCAAAAAAGGCATATATGATATACCAAGAATATAGTTGGTCTAAATTAAAGAATATCTACATCTCTTGTCATCATCCATTAGCGAGGAGGCAATTATGAATTTCACAATTTTCCTGCAATTAATGGTAGGAATTTTCATTGCTATATTCATGGTGATTTTTCTCATAAGGAAGTGGAATGAATTACCATTGATTCTTCTCCCACTGGTCTGGTATCTTCCCGAACAAACATCCGCAGGTAGGCTCTTGGAAAATTATATGTTTATTAGATGGTTTACAATCGTTTTGATACCTGTTATAATTCTTATTGAGGTCCTGCGGCGAAGATATTTTTTTAAGACATTGACTGTTGGAAAAACTGTGTCAGCAATTGCTTTGTTTGTTTTATTCACAGTTTTTTCATCAATAATAAATGGCATTTCGTGGGTTGAAACAATAGGATATCTTGCCGTTTATCTTCGGTATCCGCTTTTCTATATTCTATTAATTAACATAAACTGGGAAGAAAAGACAACACAAAAATTCATAGTTTTATTTCTATTTCTAATTTTTATCCAACTTCCCGAAGTTATTTATAGACATTACTTCCTCGGGATTACTGGAGACGATATTTCTTGGTCCCTTGGTGCCTGGGGAACAACAAACCTTGGAATTTATAGTATCTATGCTTCATCCATTATTGTCGCACATGGCTTGCATGTTCGCTTTACAATATGGCACATTCTCGGGATTATTCTATTATTCTTGTTCGCACTATTTGGCGAAATTAAATCAATTGTGATCTGGCTTCCGATAACTATCTTAGTAACTTTCTATTTTTATCCATTTAAGACAAGAGTAAAGAAATATTCGGTAATATTTATTACATTGTTGGTCGGAGTCATTTTCTTCCAGATATTCTATACTAACTGGCAGAAATTACATGGACGCAATATCGCCACGATCCTGCAGACAACCTATCTGACCCTTGAAGGTGAGGTCGCTACAGAAACTAAATACTCAGCATACCGATTAGGAATATTGTTGCAGGTTTGGGAAGAAGTAAAAACTAATACTACCTTCCTTATATTTGGCGAAGGACCAGGCTCGAGTTTAGTTGGTAATTTTTTTGGTAGGCCCGGTAGAATAACACAAGTTGTAAGCAATACTAAAGACACACCGAATCAAATTGCCTCTACAATACTGGATGTTGGTATCGTGGGGTTACTACTGTATTATTTAATACTAATTGTACTCCTATTAAGTATCAGAGAGAAGATGCTTGCTAACAACAACAATACGAGCAAATTGTTTAACATATTGAAAACTGCTTATCCCGGAATGATTTTCTATTATCTCTTCATTGGGCCCTTATATCACCCGGTATGGCGGTTTGACGCTGCTTCCTTTATTTTCTATTTTGTTTCCGCAGAAATTTACCGCCGCGCAGCTGTTTCTGCCCCAAAATAAATATGGCATCAACTATTTCTATCATTTCTTTACCAGACAGCCGTTGGGATGCATTTGTTCATCAACATCCTGATGGGACAATTTTTCATACCTCACACTGGGCAACGGTCATTCAAAAAACATATAGATATGAGCCTTATTTTATCATCAGTGAGACTGACGGCAACATTTATGTTGCTATTCCCTTTTTTGTTATTAGGGGACAATTAGGGAAAAAAAGGCTTGTCTGTTTACCATTTACTGATGAATGTTCGCCATTATTTGTTGCTGAAAAAGATTTGGAGGACACAATGTCTCTAATTATGGGAATGAGAAAGAATGGGGTTATAAGCGGTATTGAAATCAGAAGTAAAAATTTTGATTTTGCAACCAAATTTGATTTTAAAAAATATTCCTATTATAAATTATTTCTTCTTAATCTTGACCAGGGATTGAATTCGATCTGGAAGAATTTTAAACAGAAGTCAATCCGCTATCCAATTAAAAAGGCACAGCGATACGGTGTAGAAATAATAAAGAGTACCGAACCCGAGGATATGAAGATTTTTTATAAACTCAATTTGCTCACACGCAAGAAACACGGTGTTATACCTCAACCTTATCGATTTTTCAAGAATATTTTTACCGAAATTTTCAATCAGGGATTTGGCTTCTTACTTATTGCAAAATATAATAAAAAACCTATAGGCGCCAGTATTTTTTTTACTTTTAAAGATACATTATATCATAAATTCAACGCATCTGATGTCAATTATCTTGAGTATCAACCCAATCATTTGATTCTATGGCATGCAATCCAATGGGCTGTAGAAAATGGTTACAAAACCCTTGATTTGGGCAGAACTTCGCCTGATAATCACGGTTTAATGGCTTATAAGAGACATTGGGGCGCTGATGAAATTGATTTATTCTATTATTATTATCCCGAAATTAAAGGTGTCAGTGCTACAAAAGAAAGTAGTAAGAAATACAGAATGATAAGTTCGGTATTGAGTAAAATGCCTATATCAATATTAAAAATATCAGGAAATTTGCTTTATAAATATTTTGGCTAACATGGGTGAATTAATAAAATTTTGGAAAGTATCAAAAGAGCATGAATTTTTCTTCAAACCTTTTGAAATGCAATTTGAACAATTTCTTTTTGAAAAATATCAAATTGATCAATATGACAAGAAACTTAAATTTTTTTATGCAGTGAAATTTTTAATCCCACGGATTCTGCAAATTTTTTTGAGAAGAATAAAAGCAAGGTACATAAGAAATGATTTTCCACACTGGCCAATTGAAACCTATCTTGAAGATTTTAAAAGAAAAATTATGAAAGATATAGATAAAAGAATTCCTTTTATCTGGTTTTGGCCCGATAACAAGAATTTTGCCTTTTGTTTAACACACGACCTTGAGAGTGAAAGAGGTTTAAGAAAAATCGATAAAATTTGTAAAATAGAAAAAAAATTTGGATTTCGCTCAACCTGGTTTTTTGTCCCTGAAAGATATTCTATTTCTGATGTGCTTATAAATGAACTAAATGAGCAAGGTTTTGAGATTGGCATCCATGGACTGAAACATGATGGTAAACTATTTGGCTCAAGAAAAATTTTTGAAGAGAGAATGAAAAAGATTGAAGATTATGCCCTAAAATGGCGTGCCAAGGGTTTTCGCTCTCCTTCTTTATTAAGAAATTATAAATGGCTAAAAGATATACCTTTTGAATACGATTCATCTTTTCCCGATACTGATCCTTATGGACCTCAACCTGGAGGCTGTTTATCAATTTTTCCATTTTTTATCGGGAATATTGTAGAGTTACCAGTTACATTGCCTCAGGATCATACCTTATTCGAAATTTTAAAAGAAAAAAATATAAATATTTGGAAAGAAAAAATTAACTGGATTGAAAAAATGCACGGGTTAGCCTTGATTATAGTTCATCCTGATTATTTTAGCAGTGATGTAGAGAGACACTACTATAAATTATTAGAATTTGTTTTAACTAAAAATAGCGTGTGGTTTGCAAAATCTATAGATATTACTAAGTGGTGGCGAGATAGAGCCAATTCTCAATTGGTAAATGAGGGATATAGCAAATACATTATCTCTGGCCCAGCTGAATCGCGTGGTAGCATACATTATATTGAAAAACTTTTTTAGAATGTATGAATTCGAATAAACCGATTATTTTTTAAATTCTTTTTACAAATGTTCATCAGATTATGTGCATTTTGGAAAATTTCGATATTATTTAAGATGGTTTTTGCTATCGACAGCTATTATTTTATAAAAAACCAATTCTAACCCCGTCTTTCATCAAAATAAAATCTTACCCAAATTAAATTTAGATTCTCAGGCGAATAAGGGTATAATTTTAGAATTGAATTAATCATGCTCTTTACTCCCGTGATTATA
>JBDRVV010000052.1 GCA_039802005.1 candidate division WOR-3 bacterium | reverse complement strand
TTCGGTTCGCCTTTAAAGACAAAGACTTCCATTCCTGCATTCTCAACAATACCTGCCTCGTCGGTAAATTCATTTTTGAAATTGATTTTTTTATAAGCCTCTCTTAAACGCTTGATGTCAAAAAATTGTGGAGTTTGAACTGCATAGGGCGATATTCTCGGAACTGTACAAATAACCTTATTCTTTTTCGTGAGTTTTATTGTATCAAATACCGGTGTTCCGAATATGACCGATTTATACTTCCTGCACAATTTTATCCCGCGATTTATTAATCCCTGAGTAATGAATGGTCTTACCGCATCATGGATTATAATTATTCCTTGTTCATCTTTAATTGCCTTAACACCGTTTAAAACCGAATCCTGTCTTCTTTTTCCGCCAGGAACAATCTTATATATTTTTTTCAATCCAAAATTCTTTACCAATCTTTCTGCCTTTTTTATCATATTTTCTGGAACAACAACAATTATCTTATCAACAAATTTATTTTTTTCAAAACACTCAGCCGTATGAACAATAAGTGGTTTACCAAAAATCTCAACAAACTGCTTCAATCCACCAAATCGCTTACCTTTTCCTGCGCCGACAATGATTGCAAAAACTTTCACATAAAAATATAATCAGAATAGAATAAAAGTCAACAGGCTTAAGACTTATAAACAATACTTGACACTGTAAATAAATTTTGTAATATATACCATGCTACTAATTTTTATACTACTGGGTACTTCTCGTATAATCATAACAGAAGTAATGTCTAATGTAAAAGGACCGGAAAATCCTTATGGGGACAGAAATGAATTTGTAGAAATTTACAATCGAAGTTCTGATACGATTGACCTGAGTAGTTATTTCATTTCTGATTTTGATGCAAATCCAGATGAAATCTGTGCCTGGCAAAATGAATCAATCTTAATTAAATATCCTGATGTCCGTATCAATTCCACAATTATTCATCCATTTTCATATGCTGTGATACTTGACCGCGAGTATATCACTCCTGATTCTATAAATAGCCAGCCATATAACATACCTTCTGGAACCCTGATACTAACAACGGATGATACATCAATCGGCAATGAACTATCAACGAATGACCCGATAATTGTCTTTTCAATTGCTGATGCCTGCACCACAAGTTTTGGGACGCCATTCATTGAAGACAATTTTCCTAAAGACCCTGGTGACGGCATTTCCTGGGAAAGAATTGATTATGCCTCACCCGACACGATTACAAACTGGCATCCCAGTATTAGTGCCACTGGGTGCACACCAGGTTATAAAAATAGTGTCACTGATGCGTTTGACCTTGGTTTAGATGAAGATTTGATCTCTTTTATACCAGCGAAAGTTGAAACAGGTGAAAATCTTAAAATAAGCATTGGAGTGATAAACTCAGGAATAAGACCATCAATTGATTATAGTCTATTAATTTTTGATGACAAAAATAATGACAAAATTCTTGAAAGTTCTGAATTGCTTGGTAATATCTCAGGTGAACCAGTCGGTGCATTTGATACAATTTTTCTTTACTATGAGTATATAAAGCCATATCAGGGCGAGCACAATCTTGGATTTAAAATAGAATTTGCGGATGACAAAAATTTAAATAATAATATAGCCTTTAAAAAATTGCTCGTGCTTGGCAAAATTGGCGAATTATGCCTTACTCCAGCAATATTCACGCCTGACGGTGATGGTCATAATGATAACCTTCAAATTGATTATAGACTACCGCAGCCGGGTGGTGAGTTAACCCTATCAATATATGACTCAAGGGGAATTAAGTTATACGATTTGTGCAGACGGAAACTTATTGAGTCAGATAAAGGAACATTTTTCTGGCATGGTGAGACAGTAAAAGGTAAGGCACCAACCGGAATGTACATTGTCTATCTTGAATACCATTATCAAAACAAAATAACAAAGGCAAAGAAGGCGACAGTGCTGGCGCGCTGATTCAAAAATTACTTGACTTTGCCATAAACAGGCATAAAATTATTTGTTTATGGATCATATCGGCGTTGTCATACCTGCATATAATGCGGAAAAAACCTTAGGCGGTTTAATTAGCTCTTTAATTGAATCCGGATTTGATAGAGAAACGATAATCGTGGTTGATGATGGTTCAAAAGATAAAACTGCAAGTCTGGCTATGTATTACAATGTTGATGTTATAAGAAATGAAAAAAATATGGGAAAAGGTGCATCGTTGGATAGAGGATTTAAAAGGGCAATATCAAAAGGGATTAAAAAGGTATTTACAATTGATGCTGATGGACAGCACAGGGTTTCTGATATTCAAAAGTTTTTAAAAAAAGAGAATGAATATGAACTGGTTATAGGTATGAGACTCAAAAACTCGCCTGATATGCCTTTTATAAGATGGGTTGTAAATCGAACCACTTCATTGGTCATTTCTTTATTGAGCAAAAAATATATACCCGATGTCCAATCTGGATTCAGGCTCATTGATTTAAAAATTTTTGATAAGATTAAACTGAGAACAAAAAATTTTCAGACTGAATCTGAACTAATTTATAAAACGATAAAAAACGGCTATCGTGTTGGATACGTGCCAATAAAAACACTCTATAATAGCGAAAGGAGTTATATAATGCCTATTCTTGATACGATAAGATTTATAAATATGGCGGTGAGGTTCTTATGGGGTTAATATTATTAACCAATGATGACGGCTACGACGCAGCGGGATTGCAGGCACTCTATAAAGAATTAAAGAATAAAAAGCTTGAAGTATTTGTCTCCGCACCGCGTTTTCAGCAGAGTGGTTCAAGCCATTCCTTAACCCTGCGCCGTCCGATAAGGGTCGAAAAATTAAAGAATGATTTTTTTATCGTGGATGGGACACCCACTGATTGTGTCTTACTTGCATATCATGACCTTGTGCGTGATAAAGAAATAGATATGGTGGTCTCTGGTATAAACCATGGACCCAACATGGGAAGTGATGTATTCTATTCCGGAACGGTTGCTGCTGCATTACAGGCGGGTACACTTGGAATAAAAAAGGCAATTGCCCTTTCACTTTCAGGTGAAACTTATAGTAACTTTGAAGGGGCGGTTAAGTATTCAATAAATTTAATAGAGCGGTTATTTGATAAAAATCTTAATAATTTTATTCTCAATGTAAACATTCCAGAAAAAGAGATCAAAGGCGAGAAAATTACAAGGATGGGTAGAAGAATATATAGAGACAAAGTTTTAAGAGATGCGGAACAAAACGGCGTAATGTACAGCGTAATTGACGGTGTCCTTGATTATCATGTAGACACCGATACTGATTTTGAGGCAATTGACAATAACTATGTCTCAATAACGCCATTAAAACTTGACCTTACAGATTATGAAGGTATGAAAAACTTGAGAGAAATATTAAAGACATAGCGTTAAACTCTTGCAACGACAATATCTATAAATCGTTAATACTGACTAACAAGAGGACCGAGTTCGGTGATTGTTTTTATGAAGTTATTTATTACCTCCTGAAATCTTGCGCCCTCTCCCGCTGATATCCATTCTAATTTAAGTCGTTTTTCATCAATCCCCATTTCTTTCAAAAGTAATTTTAGTGCATTATATCTCCTCAACGCCTTATAATTACCGGAAATATAATGACAATCACCAGGATGACACCCGGTGATCAATACTCCATCTACGCCCTTCTTGAACGCAGTCAATATAAAATCGGGCTCAACCCTCCCTGAGCACATTGTTCTTATTATCCTGAAATTAGGATTCATCTGGAGGCGTGAGACACCAGCAAGGTCAGCTCCGGCATAGGAACACCAATTGCAGCAGAAGACGATTATCTTTGGTTTGAAATCAGACATTGTAACTCCTATTTGAATCTGAAGTGTATTGGTTTGGATTCTGAAATGGGATAGGATTTGGTTTTTGGGTTTTGTTTAGAATTCTTTGTTTGGATTTTGGATTTTGGAATTTAGATTTTAAATATTGTTTAGAATTTAGAATTTCGGATTTAGAATTTCTCTTCATAATGCTTCCACCATCGCCATTATCTGCTTTTTTGTAAATCCATACTGGGTCATCGCGCCCGAAGGGCAGGATGCAACACAGGTTCCACAACCTTTACATAATGCCTCATTGACACTGGAAATTCTTTTACCATCCTTCTCTATGTAAACAATCGCCTCATAAGGACACAGGGCGCCACACATGCCGCAACCCGCACAAAGTTCTTCATTTACCGATGAAATGGTTGCCTCAGCATAATATTTTTTGTTGGAAAGAATCGTTGTAGCCCGTGCTGCCGCAGCTTGTGCCTGCATAATAGATTCGGCGATAGTCATTGGACTATGCGCCATACCAGCCACAAATACCCCTTCGGTAGCAAAGTCAACCGGCCTTAGTTTAACATGCGCCTCAAGGAAGAAACCATCGCTGTTTAAGGGAACCTTAAGCATTTTGGCAAGTTCGGCATTATCTGGTTGGGCGATAATCCCCGCGGAGAGAACAACGAGATCGGATTCTATAACCAGTTCTTCTTTCAAAATTGGTTCAAAGACTTTTATTTTCAATCTTCCATCTTCCATTTGTAATTCAGGTTTTTTCTCATCATCATATCTAATGAATACCACACCCTTTTCCCGCGCCTGACGATATAATTCTTCTTTAAATCCATAGGTCCGAATATCTTTATAAAGGATATAAATATTTGCATCAGGCTTTGTTTCAAGGAGATTCAATGCATTTTTTATTGCCTGGGAACAGCAGATACGACTGCAATATTTTCTATCGTTATCACGGGAACCAACACACTGAATCATCGCTATTGTTTTATAGTTGAATGGTTGAATGGTTAAATGGTTAAATATCTTTTCTTCCAGTTCCCGCTGGGTAATTATTCTTGAATCTTTGCCATATTGATATTCGTCAGGTTTATACTCATGCGCACCAGTCGCAACAATTACAACACCATGCTCAAATTCTTGTATTTCTGACTCACCGGTTTTAATTCTCGTTTTATAGTTTCCTACGAATCCCGTTATCTGTTCAATCCGTACATCTGTATAAATTTTTATAAGTTTATTATTTTTTATCTTTTCAATAGTACGATTTAGGAAATACTGCACATCCCTATTTTCAAGTGTCTTATATATGTGTCGTAGATTTCCGCCGAGTTCTTTTTCTTTCTCAACAATAAATACCTCAAATCCCTGTTCTGCAAGTAGTAGTGCTGCACTCATTCCAGCAATACCACCGCCAATAACTAATGCCTTCTGAATCACATCAATCTCAACTCTTTTTAAGGGCATAAGTAATCGCGCCTTTGATACCGCCATCCTTACCAGATCTTTCGCTTTTTCTGTTGCAGATTCCGGTTCATACATATGAATCCAGGAGCACTGGTCTCGGATATTTGCCATTTCAAATAAATAAGGATTCAAACCTGCTTCCTGTATTGTCTCTCTAAAAAGCGGCTCATGGGTTCTTGGTGTACAGGAAGCAACGACAACCCTGTTCAATTTATTCTCCCTAATTTTTTCAATTATCCTTTTCTGGGTGTCCTGAGAACAGGTATAAAGATTATTTTCCGCATAAACAACATCAGGTAATTGTTTTACATATTCAACAATTTCCGGCACATTTACATAACCACCGATATTTATACCACAATGGCAGATAAAAACACCAATCCGCGGTCGCTCATTTAAAAGATTCAATTCAGCCGGATATTCTTTTTTTGTAACCAGACTGCCCCTTGCCTCAGACAGTAATGCCATTGCCCTTCCCGCCGCCGCAGATGACTGGGCAACGGTTTCAGGAATATCTTTTGGTCCGGCAAATGCACCACAGACAAAAATGCCATCGCGAATTGTATCAACTGGAATAAACTCTGAGGTCTTACAAAATCCATGCTCATTCAAAGGTACCCGTAGATAGCGTGATAATATCCGCATATCTGTTTTTGGCACAAGACCGACTGATAAAACTACCATATCAAATTCTTCTTCTTTCATAATACCTTCTTCGTCTTCATATTGAACAAGCAAATTTTTCGTTTCGGGAATTTCCTCAATCCTTGATACACCTGCACGGATAAATCTCACACCATATTCATTCTTCGCACGGTTATAATAATCCTCAAAACCTTTACCAAATGTCCTGATATCCATATAAAAGACAGTTGTCTCAAGACCATTTTTTGAATGCTCTTTAGCAATTATTGCCTCTTTGATTGCATAGGTACAACAAACTGAAGAACAGTAATTTTTTCCAACCTGCGGATCTCTTGAACCAACACACTGAACAAAGGCAATCTTTTTCGGTACCTTACCTTCATAAGGCCGTAGCAAATGTCCGGAAAAAGGTCCTGAGGCAGATAAAATACGTTCAAATTCAAGGCTCGTAACAACATTCTTATAAATTCCATAACCAAATTTTGTATAAACCTTCGGGTCAAATATATCAACCCCAGGGGATAAAATTATCGCACCAACATTTATGTCTTCAACAAGGTCATTGTCTTTATATTTTATTGCCCCAGCAAGACACAACTTCTCACAAACACCACAACCAATACAATTGTTTTTATCAATTGCATAAACTGCTGGAACCGCCTGTGGATATTCAATATAAACACTCTTTCTGTTTGTTAAACCCTGATTAAATCGATCGGCGATTTCAATTGGACAATGCTTCTTGCATTCCCCACAACCAGTACATTTTGTAGTATCTACATATCGTGCTCTCTTCCTTACCTTTACCACAAAATTTCCTGCATCACCACTCAATCCTTCAATCTTTGCATCAGGGATAATTTTTATGTTTAAATGGCGTGCGCACTCTACGAGTTTCGGTGCCATAATACACATTGAACAGTCATTCGTCGGAAAGGTCTTATCAAGCATCGCCATTATCCCACCAATTGCTGGTGCGGAATCTATCAGATAGACCTTAAAACCAGAATTTGCCAGGTCCAGTGATGCCTGGATACCACCGATGCCACCACCGACGACTAAGACTGCACCAATCTTCTGGTTCATAATTTAAACCCCAAATACTAAACAATTTACAAAACCTATAAACAAAACCCGATCCTTTTTCCAAACCCAAACCTTTAAACCATCATAGAAAATTTGTTCAGTATTCCGCATTTTGAAATTAGAATTTATTAGCCTTGTATATCGGATACCCATCTTTTATCTCCATCATTGATAGATTACCTTTTTCTTGAAGGGAACAGACGCACTTGAATACAATATCTGGAGCAATCTTCAATTTATGGGCAATCTCAGGGGTTGGTAATGGTCCAGTTTTTAACAATCTTAATATCCGCGCCTTGGTATACTCTTCGTATAAAATCTCTTCAAGTCTTTTATCATAATCTTCAGGGGTTATCTTTTCACCATATACATTACCTATCTCTGTTATTTGATATTCCACACCGGTGAGATGTCTAAATCTTTCACCCTGGAGGACATCTCGGACCGATATTAACATATCTTCTGTATCTTTATTTATTTTTATTGGACCCAAATTTCTTATTCTATCCACAAATGTATTAACCAGACTGGCAAACCGCTCACCTTCGGCAGCAGAAACCCAATCAAGATATAACCTTTCTTTTTCAATATTTGTATATAAAAGGAGTTTCTGGGTGGCAATAATCCTCTTTTCTGCATTATAATTTCCATTGAGATAATGGCAATCACCAAAATGACACCCCAATACCATAACACCATCTATCTTTTTCATAAAAGCATTGACAATAAAAACCGGATCAACCCTTCCTGAACACATCACCCTTATTACACGGATGTTCGGGCGATACTGAATTCTTGATACACCCGCCAGATCAGCACCAGCATAAGAACACCAGTTGCATAGAAAACCGAGAATCCTTGGTTGAAAATCAGACACTGTAACTCCTATTTGAATCTGAAGTATATTGGTTGGGGTTTAGAAATGGGATAGGGTATGGTTTGTTGGTTTTGTTTAGAATTGTTTGTTTAGATTTTGGATTTTGGAATTTGGAGTTTAAATATTGTTTAGAATTTAGAATTTCGGATTTAGAATTTTTCATCATAATGCCTCCACCATTGCCATTATCTGCTCATTAGTAAAATGTTTCATCGTTATTGCCTGCTGAGGACAGGATGCTGCACAACTACCACAACCTTTACAATAAGCCGAAATGACTTCTGAACGATAGCCCTTCTCAGTCCTTTTTAATTCATGCGCCTGATACGCACATAATTTTTCACATATTCCGCAACCAATGCATTTCTCCCTATCAACTTCGGCAACCGCAGGCAGAACCTCGATCGTATCTCGGGAAAGAACAATTCCAGCTCGAGCGGCTGCTGCCTGTGCCTGGGCAATTGATTCCTCAATAGTCTTGGGTGCGTGTGCCATTCCGCAAATAAATATTCCATCTGTAGCAAAATCAACCGGGCGAAGTTTCATGTGTGCTTCAAGGAAAAACCCATCTTCATTTAAGGGTACCTTTAATAATTGGGCAATCCCTTTATTTGACTCATCAGGAACGATGCCTGCAGAAAGAACAACTAAATCCACAGACAAATCTATTTCCTCATTGAGTATCATTTCTTTTGCCTTAACAAAAAGTGAACCGTCTCGCAGGGAAATCTCTGGTTTATTTTCATCATCATATCTGATAAATAATACGCCGGCATCCCTTGCCTTTTGATAGTATATTTCATTAATTCCGTAAGTTCGTATATCTTTATAGAATATCACCACCTCGGTTTCAGGGTTTTTCTGTTTGATAAGCAGGGCATTCTTTATCGCCTGGGCACAACAGATACGACTGCAATATTTTCTATCTTTATCGCGGGAACCAACACACTGAATCATCGCTATTGTCTTATAGTTGAATGGTTGAAATGTTTGGTTAAATATCTTTTCTTCCAGTTCCCGCTGGGTAATTATCCTGGGATCTTTGCCATATTGATATTCGGTTGGTTTGTATTCCTGTGCACCAGTCGCAACGATTATTACACCGTGTTCAAACTCAATCAA
>JBDRVV010000051.1 GCA_039802005.1 candidate division WOR-3 bacterium | reverse complement strand
TGATTACCTATGCTGAGGGTAACGAGCGTTGGCTTAGCCGGCATCCGTATTTGCCGTTATATCGTGTTTGCACTTATCAAAGTGTTTTACCATTGGTTCCAGGTGGACCGCAGGATAAGGAGACGATGCCTTTTGATTCAGGGAATCTTTCGCTTGAGGTCTATCCCAATCCATTCCGGAATCACTGCGTGATTGAATTCCAAATCCCAAATTATTCAAAATTAGGTGGTAGCCAGAAGCCGATAACCAGTATAAAGATCTTTGATATAAGTGGTCGTTTGGTAAAACAATTTAACCATTTAACCAATTACCAATCATCAACTCTTTGGGATGGTGATGATGATCTGGGTCGGAAACTTCCACCGGGTGTATATTTCATTAGGTTAGATGCGGGTGATTTTATCCATATAGAAAAGGCAATATTGTTGAAATGAAGGAGAGGGTTGTTAGGTTGAAATAAAAATGCTAATTTTTAATATGTTGATTAAAGTATGATAATCAGGAATGGTTGTTTGTTTAGTAAATTGGAATTTGGGAATTGTTTGGGATTTGGTCCGCCAAAAATCGTGGCGGACTGGTACTGGGGGTTTAATGAATGAATGTCATCTTTGCTGAATTAAGAAAGAGTTACAAAATCTTACTCGCCTATCCGATTGAGATTGCCTTCTGGATATTTTCACCACTTCTGTGGGCAATTCCTTTGATTTTTCAGGGAAAGGCATTGATTGGTGGTTTGAGCAGTGAAAACTTTGGGGCAGTTGCAGGTACAACCGAATTTATTCCCTATGTCTTAATCGGGGCGATAATCAGCACCTATATGGGTTCTTCGGTCTGGAGCATGGGATTTGCAATGCGGGATGAGACATATTATGGCACACTTGAACATATTTTGTCAGCGCCAGTAAAACCGGTTTACATTTTACTGGGCAAGGCAATATTCAATTCCCTTCTTGCTACAACTTATGTTATCATTCAACTGGGAATATGTGTGATAATTTTTGGTTTACAGGTGACACTTTATAAAATATTTCCAATTGTCTTCTTTTTGATTCTTTTGATTGCCGGTCTATATGGCATTGGCTTTGCTGCGGCTGGCTTGACCCTGCTCGTCAAAGAGGCACATGGTCTACTACATTTGTTTGAATATGTATTATTTTTATTTTCACCGATTCGTTATCCAGTGGAGATAAATCCGATAACCAGGGTGGTAAGCATATTCATTCCCTTAACCTATGCCCTGATTGCCTTGCGTGGGTTGTTATTGAATATTGAATTCAATTTCTGGAAAAACAGTCTTATACTCATTATAATCGATTTGATAATAATTCCCCTTGGTCTTTATATCTTCAACTGGGTGGATAGATATACAAGGCAGAAAGGAACTCTGGCGGAGTATTGAGATGGCAAAATGTCAATCCAAAAATTCCACATGTCAAATGTCAAATGCCAGACGAATAGATAAACATAGTCTAAAGGTTTGGGTTTGGAAAGAAGATTGGGTTTTGTCTATCGGTTTGGAAGATTGTTTAATCAAACAAAACCAACAAACCAAACCCTATCTCATTTCTAAACCTATAAACCACACCTTCAAAGATTAACTATGGCCAATTTTTTCCATTATCTACGGGCGATCAATGCGGAGAATATTAAAGAATGGAAGATTGAATTGAAATATCTGCCTGATTTTATCCGGCTATTTTTTGAACCCTTTGTCTATCTTTTTCCATATTTTCTCTATGGATTTGCACTCCTTGGTGGCCGTAACTCTGAACATTTAAAATCAATTACTGGCATCAGTGATATATTCGCTTATACTTTTGTTGGTTATTTAATTATGGGATTTTTAAATACTGCATGCTGGGCAATGGGTGCGTCATTGAGAAAAGAACAGTGGTATGGAACACTGGAAACAATATTTGTAGCTCCGGTTCCACGCTGGGTATATGTAGCAGGCATGGCTTTGCATTCAACATTACATCAGGGATTGATAATGCTCATTGAGGCTTTGGTTGTAGTATTTATTTTCAAGATATTTTTCAATATCAGTGGTATGCTTCCCGGGCTGATTTTATTACTCCTTATGATTTCTGCACTTTATGGACTTGGCATTCTGGTTGCAGGACTTACAATCGGTCTAAAACAATGGTGGGTAATAAGTGATGCGGTATCAACCCTGATAAATATAATTACACCGATTGCCTATCCACTTGCAATCTTGCCTATGTTTTTGCAGAAGATTGCCCTTGTTCTGCCTACAACCTATGGCGTGATGGGCATAAGGCATTTCTTGATTGGCGAACATCTTACTATGAGCATGCCAGCAATATTTTTACGCCTAACAATTATGCTTGTTATCTGGATAAGTTTTGGTTTAGGTATTTTCTTACTTATGGATAGATACGGCAGAAGAAAGGGCGTGCTTGCGATTTATTAAGTTTTTACAATTTCCCTTCGCAAGCGGGGGATGCAATCCCCTTTATTAAAGAATACGCAATCCTACTTTTATCCCCCTTTTTAATGAATACACAATCCCCCTTAATCCCCCTTTCTTAAAAGGGGAAATGGGGGATTAGTAATTTACATTTTTTATTTTATCTTTATTATCTTGGTTTTTATTATTTTATCAGATCTTTTCAGTATTACAAAATAGACCGCACTACCCGAAAGTTCTTTAGTTGTCAAATCAACATGCAACAAATGGATTCCTTTTTTAAGATTTGTTTTCAAAAGACTTTTAACAATTCCACCCAATGCATCGGCAATTTCGATCTCTACGGGTTCATCTTGATAAAGACCAAATCTAATTAATGCGCTTTTGGTTGTAGGATTGGGAAAAACCTTGAGCGAGAAGTCGGCAGGGAGAAGATTTCTATTTTCCGTAATGCTGACAACTGGGTTGCGCCCAACATACCAGCGGGTGGGGGTTGGTGTGCCACCACCTATGATATTGTAGTAAAGGTCAAGCATCGGATTGGTTATTGAACTTCCAAATGCGAAAAAAAGTTGACCATATTCTGTGACATCAAGCCTTTTTGCAATCTGCCAGAGGCAATTGTTATGGTCGGTGATATCTGAAGTCAAACAAATCGGCGTATGCCAGGTCAAACCATTATCCATAGAATAATTGTAATAGATGTCCCAGAAGGTATATTGCCCGTTCCCACTTCGCGGTTTACCAAAAAGAACGACAATATAATTTCCACCCGTGGCTATTGTCGGATAAAAATTCTCAGCACCCGCAGCGGTAATACCCACCTCAATACAGGGCTGACCAGGAGCAATTGAGACATAAATTTTGCCTTCATAAGGATAGGTAGTATCCGCACCATTGATATTATCAAATACCAGTAACGGATTTCCATTTTCAGTAACCGCCATCTGTTTCCAGTAAATGCGATTAGAATCAAAAGGCTCTGGCCAGTTCATATCATAAATCTGTGCCGGACTCCAATTTATTCCATCGGTCGTGGTTTTGTAATAGATGTTGAGATTTTTATCGTGATAAAACAGATAGGCAATTCCGCCATTGATATCAAAACCCCAGTAATAGCTGGTCTCGGGTGCCACAATACCACCCGCCAGCCTCGTAGAAAGGTCAGGTGTATATGTACTCCAGGTGAGCCACGGATTGTAACCATCTGATGCAACGCCGATAAATAAAAGATTGCCATTGGGCAACTGTTTGCCAATACACTTATGGACATCAAGATCACCGGTTCCCACATCAACCGGGCTATCCCAGAAACTTGAGAACCAACCGCCGCTTTCATACTGACCCATCATCAAACCCCATGTACCCTGCTGGAGAACTGGTGCAGATATATGCGGACCCTGACCATTAAGCGAGGCAATAGAATTTGGATACCTCGGACTGCCCCACGCCAAATAGGGGTCAGTAATGAAAAAAGAGAAAATCCTATCAGCCTGCCAAACATCAAGGTATGCACCTGTCCCAAAGGTCCTGCATACAAATTGAAGATATTCATCAGTAGGATTATAAGCCAGACATTCATGGATTTGTGTCCACATTGAATATTCACCTGTTGAAGAGTCAACAGGGATTATATGAGACATTGGCACAAAAGGATGGTGAGGACCGACAATCGGAATCCCTTCCTCAATCCGGGCATAATCAATCCGTACCGGCAGGGTGATTGATTGAACCGCACCAGCCAATAAAATAAACGAACACAAGGTTTTCATGCTTTCCTCCCTTCAAGGCAAAAATAAAGGTTTAATTGCTCCCCGGTGTAAGGCGTGTCCCTGTAGAAGGGCAGAAAAATTATCTTACCCGAGGCCAGTTTAGCCCGCATTTGCCTCTCCAGAAGGATTAAAGAGAAATCTTGAGTGAAGTGAAGTGATTTTCCCCTGTCCGATGATATCTAGTCATAACAAGTCCTTTGTTAAATCCTAATTATATTATACTGCAAAAATATTTTCTGTCAAGGGAAGGATCCACTGACTCCTCTCCACATTTTTCAATATTAAGAGTTCATTCCTAAGTTTTTTTCCTAAATATCAGAAGTGTGGGTTTTTCATGCAATAATCCCCCATTGTCCCTTTTGTACTAGTATCCTCCTTTATGAAAGGGGGAAAGAGGGGGATTGAAATTTTCGTTTCATACATCATATTTACGAAAAGGTGCTATGATGAATAGCGGAAAAAGAATATCATATTGACACTTAGTATCTTAATTATTAAGGAATACCTAATAGTTATAAGGTAACAAAAATTTTATTTTTTATATTCAATAGGAAGTGGTCGTATTCTAATGCGTGTTTGCTCAATTATAACCACACTACCCTGTGCAAGAGCATCTTGAATCGCAGACAGGTTCTTTAGCAGAAGTTCTACCTGTTTTTGGGGTTGGCGATCTGTTCCACGACGAAAAATTATCAAGGATGGTCTATTTTTTTCGCGTAAAGCAAGTAGTGTTCCAAAATCAGTGTCAGCAGAAATGATTATTCGTTCTTCAATTTCTGCTCGGAGAAAGATTGATTCATCATCCGCAGTTTGCAACCCATAATCACGAACATGCACGGCATCGTGCCCAGCCTCTCGTAAGCCTTCAGCGACAAATGGCGATATGGCATTGTCAACCAAAAACCTCATTGCACAGTGACCAGAGGAAGTTCACGCTCACGCACTGCTTCAGCGGCATAACGGAGTGCTTCATGAATGTCTTCAGGTTCTAAGTCAGGAAACGCTCTAAGAATCTCATCTACACTCATTCCATCTGCCACCATTCCTACAACGGTTGCCACAGGAATACGCAATCCTCTTATGCAGGGAACGCCACCCATCTGATTGGGATTAATTGTAATGCGAGTAAATTTCATATAAATCACCTCTTTCAATTATAAATACCTTTATTAAAAAGTCAATGGACCAATGCAATTAATAATTCGGGCTTTTTGATTACACTAATAGTAGAATAACCACAAATGTAACCCTTGCACTATCTGGCTTCAAGAGGTTGAATTATACACAATCCCCACTTCGCAAGTGGGTAGTATGTAATCCCCCTTTCTTAAAGAATACAAAATCCCCCTTAATCCCCCTTTTATAAAAGGGGGGAAATAGGGGAATTAGTAGGGCAGACATTTAGGATTACATTTGTTATTTCGCAAGGCTAACCTCTGGTTCTGAAAGAACCATCGGTTCTTGAAGAAAGCCTTGCCCTACAGAGGAAATCGGCTAAAGCCTTGCCTTACGATGGGAAATCGGCTAAAGATTTGCCCTTTTAAATATTTGCAGACCAAGGTCTGCCACTACAACTATTAAATTTTGCAGAGTAAACTCTGCTACTACATTTCGTCAATTTATTTTTATTATCTTGGTTTTTATTATTTTATCGGGCGTTTTTAGAACCACAAAATAGACACCAGATTTCAGGTCCTGTCCGAAGTGAATTTCTTTTTTGTGATACACTTTCTTGTGTATAATCCTCTCACCCAGAATGTTATATACAAATATCTCGCAGGGGCTTTCAATCTCAGTTAGATTGATATGCAGTTCTTTGCTGAAAATTGTTTCTTTTATCAATTGATTTTGGACAGTCAAATGTTGTTTTTCTCCAATCCCTACCGGGTTGACAACGACACTGACAATTATCTGCGGACCAAATAGAACCCCATTCCTTTCAAATCTGAATGTATCGGCAATCGTTGTCTGGCTCGGCACGCTCGGTGCCCTGAATTTTGCATAATTATAAAAGACCTGGCCGGGCAATCCCCAGAATCCAGCTAACTTTGCACGGGTCGTATCCTTCCAGAATGCTTGATAATAGAATGGACTACTGCTGGTTCCTTTGAGATAGACAAGGGTATCAAAGGGACCGTATCCAGTATTCTGAATATTCATTGAAACCGTAAATGTATCAAGTGAATTCACGGTTGAGGGATATGTTAAACTCTGCATACTACAATTATAGGTATTATAATCTTCGGGATTATTTATTATGGTATACGGAATATAAACCCAACCCCGTGGCTTATCAGTCAGTTGTAAATATATCCTTGCCCAATCACCAGAAAATGAATCTGCAACAAATACTTGACCATTTGCAACCTGGGTAATTACTGGATACGATGCTCCCGGACCTTCGCGGACATTGACCAGACTTGAATTTATGCGCAGGATTGTATTCCTCGTTGTCCCTTTCATATATTGTGAATTTGTTCCATCACCACCAGACATCCAGGCATAGTATGGACCACTTGCGGATGGGAAATAGACTTTATACCAGTAAACACCCTGATTGTAATAATAATCAAACGATACAAATTTTGTGCCGAGTCGTGCTTCAGTGATTATCCTATAATTCGTTCCCGGACCATCACGGACATTTAAACTATCTATATTTACTTCAACCGTCCAGTGCCTTGTAGGCGGTTCAATCCAGAATCTTCTTCTTATTGCATTCCATATATGGTCATAACTGCGGTCATATCCTAAAGCCCAGCAGCCTGCACCCTGTAGTATAGAGTCATTTACCATTCCAAATTTAATATCAAGTGATACCGAATCATCATACCAGCACTGGTGCCAGCCACCTGAATTATAACGATACCAGGGTGTCTGGGAATAATTGTCCCATAATCTGCCATAGGTATTTGCATTCTGGAAGGCATAATAATATATCACTGCTGAACCGGTTCCAGTTGTAGAACTGCCAATATCACCAGAGGCCGTGGGCCAGTCATAGCCATAATAGGGGAGACCAAGGACAATCTTTGAGCCAGGAACACCATATACCTTATAACTGCCGATTGATTTTGCAACACAATACTGTCCCCAGAATGAAGAAGGTATACAGGGCGAGACCGGTCCGGCAACACTTGAGCCACTCCAGTGATAATCATAAGCCATAATAAATAATCCATCAGAATGTGAACCAAGATAAGAAAAATCATAGCCTGGATACCATTCAGGAACTGCAGGTGTTGCTAAATACAATTCTTTTCTGCCATTGGGATGGTTCCATAAGGCGTATGCCAAATCATTTATGAATCTATTAAAACTATCCCTAACTGCACTTGTGACAAATTCAAAATCAATATTTGCACCATCACAACCGTAATTTGTCATAAAATTTCTTATATTATTCACTGCGTTATTTCTTGCTGTTGCATTATTCAGGAAGTTTGTAACATTTGTATTGCCGAAAACTGTGAAGGTCATATGAATCCTGACCCCGCGTGGATGGGCATAATCGCGGATTTTATAAAATCTTGAGGCATTTGGTATGCTTCCCAAACTGCCGGTTGATGGGTCAATATCAACCGAGAAATAAGAGATATGGGTCAGTAATTCAATCTGGAAATACTGATAATAACTTGTATCTGTCCAGTATGGCAGATACCCATAGTAGTTCTTTAACATCCCTGTTATTCCGGGTTCAAGGGGCACATAAGGTAATTTCGTTAAAGATACTGGTGTCCATTCTGCCTCGGATTTGTGAAAATTATATTCAATCTGATGGATTGTAGGAAAATCAAAAGCAGAATAAAGACAAATACCAATAAGAACAGAAAATGTCATAAACCCTCCTTATTTCTTTGTTAAGTAAATCCTTCGGGCAATCAAAAATATTGTGGCAAAGAATATAAAAAGAATTATTATGAGAATAATCAGGGCAAAATTTATCATTGCCCGTTCGGATTGAAAGCCAGTAGCAGATTTATTATTTATTGTATCCATTTTGTGTTCTTCTGTCTGTAACTGGTGGATTGATTTAAAATTTGTATCAGGCTGGACAATCAGAAAGAAATTTTGATTAAATGGAGAAGAAAACAAAATTGAACATATCAACGCAGCCATAAATGGATTATATTAACAATCTTGTGGTTGTCAAGAGTATTTTGCTTCGGACACCTCTGATTTTTACAGGATGTTTTCCTCAAGTGCAATAAACCTTTAGAGCTTTAATAAGAATCGTAGAGGCAGAGATCAATCTGGTTGACACTTCTTTCTAACTCCATATAATATGTAGGGACTTGAATTGAGCTTATACCGTGAAATTTTATGTAAATCAATCCTGAATAAATCAGGAATTCCCGGAATTGATTTTGCATTAAATCCTTATACCGGGTGTGAACATAAATGCGCATATTGTTATGCAGTATTTATGAAAAGATTTACCAATCATAATGAAGAATGGGGCGATTTTGTGGATATAAAGATAAATGCACCTGAGATTCTCCAGAAACAATTAAAACAACTAAAGTCGAAGAGCCATATCTCAATCGGTACGGTCTGTGATGCGTATCAACCCATTGAAGAAAAATATCAGATCACGCGGAGATGCCTTGAAGTTTTAAGATATTTTCAGCATTCGGTATCAATCCTAACAAAATCTTCGCTTGTTTTGAGGGATTTGGATTTGCTTTTAAGAATAAAGGAGATTGAGGTTGGATTTACAATAACGAGTTTGAATCTTGATGTAAAAAGTCTCTTTGAACCGAAATCTTCACCGGTATCTGAAAGACTCAATGTACTCAAAAAAATTTCTGAAAATAAAATTTATACTTGGGTCTTTGTCGCACCGATACTGCCATATATTACTGATTCTGACCAGGAGATTGAAGACTTGATAAAATCTGCTGAAGAATCCGGTGCCCAGAATATCACATTTGATTCATTAAATCCCTATCCTAAGGTCTGGCACAATGTGATAACGAAAATCAGGGAAAGATTTCCGGAAAAATTAAAAGATTATGAATTCTATTACCACAATAAGATTCTTTATGAAAAAAAGATAAAAGACCGGATATTAAATATTGGCAGATCTTTTAAGATTAAAATTGATTTTGCTTTTTAATTTTGCAGGAGCGACTTCCCAGTCGCGATAATAATATTCAACATTGATTGTTGCAGAGCAAACTCTGCCACTACAATTAACTATTTTTTTCCTGTAGTGGTCGAGCTTGCTCGACAATCTATAGCGCAAACTGCCACTACATTTCAACCATCTGTAGTGGTCGAGCTTGCTCGACATCCAAACCATAAAAAAGACAACACGCAGGCTGAAGCCTGCGGCTACCATTTAATCGCTTTTCCTGGCGAGGCTAAAGTCTCGCCCTACTTTTGCAGAACAAGCTCTGCTACTACATTTCAAACATTTGTAGTGGTTGAGCTTGCTCAACAATTTGCAGTACAAATCCGAAGGTTTGCCCTACATTTATCTTAATAACACCGTCTTCTTAATCTTTTTAGCGCCACCTGCTTCAAATTTTATAAAATAGACTCCCGCGGGTAGTCTCCGACCAAGAAAATCATCACCATCCCAAATTATTTGATAGACTCCCGGTTCTTGTTCTTTTTCTAACAATACCCGCACAACCTGCCCAAGACAATTGTATATTCGGAGACTGACCTTTGATGGATGCGGAATTGCATAGACGATATTCGTCTTGCCCCTTGTTGGATTGGGCATAGGGGTATAAAGGGCAAAGGCAATCGGAAACTCTTTTTGCATATCTTCAATCACACCGGTCATCCTTATATCACCATCAATCAAAGTAAATGTCCGATGATA
>JBDRVV010000050.1 GCA_039802005.1 candidate division WOR-3 bacterium | reverse complement strand
ACATTGGACGCCACCGCACCACCCTCATTCTTGATCGTCACCACTAAATTCGCCGTCTCACCAGGATCCAATATCCCATTACCATTACCACCCGTAACCGCAACCGACTGATATGTCAAAACCGGCGCATAAACCGTTACAACCGGATTAGAGGTCCAGGTATTATTACTTGCATCTTTGAATGTCAGTGTGAAATTCACATTGTAATTGTTTGGACAATTGTTAGCAACAGTGAAACGATAATAAGGAGCGCCTAACACTGAATCATTAACCGGAATATTTCCGTACCAGGATGAATCAATGGAAATAGAAACATAAGGATCGGATTCGGTTAGTTTTCCATACACCCCCTGGGCAGCCGAACTGCCGACATTCTTCCCATAAACACCTAAATTCACCGTCTCACCGGGATTTACCTGGCCATTACCCCCCGAATCATTCAAAATCATTCTGCCCAGTAATATATAAGGACCTGATGATGAAACAATTGGCACAGAGCCGAGATAAGGAATTTTATTATAAGCAGTAACGGTAATATACATAGTGCCTGGAGCACTGGGTGGAGGATTTAATGTAATTGTAACATTACCCGCCGAATTTGTATAACCGCTTCCTACTAATAGAGTATCAATGTACAATCCAACAAGCGCCGCGCCCACATTGGGTACACTTACACTAAATGTCGTCTGTCCAATATTTATTGAAGACGGATGGTTCACCGTCATTGCCTGCGGTGTATTTGTGCGCACCTGTACCGAAGCATCGCCAAAAATATGCCAGGTCTGCGCCATCTCAATGCCTGCGGCATTTGTCGGACCATAATAATCAATCATATAGCAGGCACCATTAAAACACAATCCACCAAAGGTATTTTTCTTGTTGTGCGTCAGAAGATTGACCGCTCCTTCTTGTCCGATACATGGTGGAACCCAGGATTGATTTATCGTTGAACCCCAGTGTGCCAAAAATCCATTTGGATTTTCAACGGTTCCAACTGTCACTGAAACCTCACAATAACAATCATTGCCATCAAAATTGCCTACTACACACGCTACTGAAATAACAAAAGGCAGTTTCCACGGGTTGTTCAAACCCAATAGGTCGTTATTAGTAAACCCACCACCGTTCACCCAACTGGTGGTAGAACCGTGTCCAATGTAATTTATGATACTTGTTCCTGCCTCAATAAAATTCTTTATCATTTGCGTTGTTCCCCAGGAATCATAACTTTTGTTCACCGCAGTGTAATAATATTTCGGCGTTAACAAAGAATCGCGTAACCAGTTGCATCTTGTTGAATCAGCAGGGGTACCCTGGTTGCTCGCCACACCTAAACCAATATTATACCAATTCGCCCCGGTTTGCGGTGTTTTCTCATAATTTATAGAACGACTCACCTGCTTGTCAATATTCACCGCATTACCACCACGCGAACTAAATCTGGAAATATAAATATCAGGATAATAATCGCTACCAGCACAATAGGCATATACTGGATCGGCATCTGCACCATTAGCGGCACCAATTGTTCCAACACCCGGAACAACTTCATTACCATCACCAACCAATAATACCCAAACCAGACCGCCTTGATTATATTCGTTCTGTATGTAGTTCTTTATGTTTGTTGGTGTATTCCCAACGACCGATATAGGTACCATTTTTGTTTGAATACCCTTTTGTCTTTTCCATGTTTTAAAAGGTTGCATATTGGACATATAAGCATCCGCAGTAATTATCAACATCCTGCCAGCCCGTTCAGTAATGGAATCATATCGGGTTTCATTGAAATTGAGAAAAACCGTTTCGTAGATATCTAAAAACTCCCTTGTAATCGCACCATGTGGCTTATTTAATACATTTACACCGCCCTTACCTGACTCATATACCTCAACTACAATTCTTTTTATAACCTTCAGTTCTCCAGTCTTAGGATTGTAACGGAATGGATTAAATCTAATGGATAAACCACGATAATCGCGCAATATAAAAGGCTCACTCAACTGTATAATCTCTCCAGGCCAAAATGTATTAAGATCATAAATTTTTCCAAATGTATAAGGTACATCTTCGGGATTAATGTTACGATATAAATTTCCTTTTGAAGGAATAATCTTTCCGATTAATTTTGTCTCTTCTTCTACGGATAATATTCTGTAAGACATTAACCCATCGTCAGGTATAATAATGCTCTTATTTATTACCGGCAATTCAGGGTAACCTTTCTCCATATATGTAGCACAGTTTGGCAAGACTATCCGGTAGGATGTATTGCCATTAATTTCAACTGGTTCAATGTCATAACCTGAAATTTTAAATTCCACAGTTATGCTTGAACCTCTGTCACTAAGGATATTAACCTCAGGTGGTTTTGCAACACTGGCAAATAAGAGTACCAGCGATACAAAACTTGCGATAATTATTCTATTCATTAAAACCCCCTTTTCTGTTTTATTTAAAGGCACAGACAATGTCCTAAACTATGGCTGCAGTTAAAAATATCAATATAGTATCCTGACATTCTTCTTTTAAATATATATATAATATCACCCCCTTTCTGCAAATTAGAGATTAGTTTTTGGGTGAGGAAGTGGGTATGGAAGTGCGAACTAAGAAGATAATCTCTCAATCCCCAGCTTCCCACGCCCAACTTCCTAACCCACTTCCTCACCTAATCTCCTTTACCTCAACAACACCGCCTTCTCTACCTGCTTAAAACCACCAGCCTCTAACCGCACAAAATACACACCACCAGGCAACTCCCGACCTAAATCATCACAACCATCCCAAACCACACTGAATACTTGATCCTGAATACCAGATGCTAAATTAAAAGTCCTAACCACACGACCCGAAACATCATAGATTGCTAAATTTACACCCTGATTCTTTAATCCAGTATCCTGTATCCTGTACCTGATATCAAGCTTCTGCCGGAACGGATTCGGCATTAACACCATCCCGGACTTACCCGACTCTAAACTCAATCCACCCTCTTCCTCAATACCCACCGTCGGCGGCTTGGTCGTAAACTTCAACGCAAACTGATTCGTTATCGGCACTCCCAACGGATGATAATTCCCATCAAAATAATACTGAATCCCAACATTCCGCGCCGAATTCTGAATACCTATAGTATTATCAGCCTCTTGCATCGAATTCATATATTGAATAACTATCTCACCATCACCCGTCGGCGTCGGATAATAAGCAGGATTATACAATATTATCTCAAACGTCTCCAAAGTCGTATTCGCACCATAATGCGGCACCCTAAACCACTCCACCACAAACCGATGATTGGTTGCATCATTGTAATAGTAAACATCCCCAGGCGCACCACTAACCCCAGGATTCAAATCATCCCATAACCCCGCAATACAAGTCGGCGGCGCACTCGTACTCGGCAAACCATAATTAGACACATAACTGGATGTGGCTGAATCCAAAGTCACAAAACCATTGGATGATATTGAAATCCGATTATAATTCACACCATAATACTTGAAAGTAAACGGCAATGCCACACGCACCACCTGATCATCACCTAAATTCAACGACGTCCCAGGATTCTGCGTCTGCGTCGTATCTATCGCAAACCAACTATAAACCGGCGCCTGCTGATACGGACCACCCGACCAATAAACATAATAATAACCAGTATCCGACGGCATCATCCGACCCACCGTTATCTCAAAATCAATCGTATCACAATAAACACCACTCGTCAACTGAATCTGCATCGGCACCACCGTCCCAATCGGCGTATTACCCGCCGCAGTCACCGTAAACACATCCGAACTATTACTACCAGTCGCACCAGGATTCAAATTACCCCAACTACCATTCGCATCACTAACCGTTATATACGGCGAATTCTCCATCAACACACCCACAACATTGGACGCCACCGCACCACCCTCATTCTTGATCGTCACCACTAAATTCGCCGTCTCACCAGGATCCAATATCCCATTACCATTACCACCCGTAACCACAACCGACTGATAAACCAACACCGGCGCATAAACCACTATTATCGGGTTGGCGGTCCAAGTGTTATTACTTGCATCACGGAAAGTAAGGGTAAAGGTGACATTGTAGTTATTGGGACAATTATTTACAACATTGAATCTGTAATACGGATTCCCAAGGACAGAATCATTCGCGGGAATATTTCCATACCAGGATGAGTCAATAGAAATAGAAACATAAGGATCGGATTCGGTTAATTTTCCACGAACACCCTGAGCTGTCGCCACACCCACATTCTTACCATAAACACCATAATTCACCGTCTCTCCAGGATTAACCTGACCATTACCACCCGAATCATTGATAATTGTTCTGCCCAACACTACATAAGGACCCGAAGGATTTACAACCAACGCATAACCTTCATAGGGAAGATAGTTATGTTTCGTCACGGTCACATACATCGTATCACCAGGAGTGGTTGGATTAATGTTTAAGACCGCGACTCCGGATGCATTTGTATAAGCCGAAACATGGACTTCAGGATTCTGGTTCTTTATCCAGCAGCAGACCAATGCATCCCGCAGAGGATTTCCGCCTCCAGTAACTGTTACCGTGAATTGTTGCGAACCAGGATACACAATTGCATTATGGCTAACAGCCATATTCTGCGGAATATCAGTCCAGAAATCAAGCGAAGGATCGTTGAAAAGATGGTATGCCTCAAAATAATAACGTTTTCGGGAAGTACTCGTATTATTTTCAATCCAGTAAAGCCCCCACTGTGTAAATCTGCCAGTCTCGTAAAGTCTACCAGTGACGCTGTCGGTATATATCGCATCAAAATATCTCCTCTGTAGCCAGTCATCCTCATCCCAATAAGTTGATGGAACACTACCAAAATAACAAATTCCACCCTTACCGCTCAACCTATCCCATGTCTCGCCAAAACAATCAGATGAATATTGATAATCCCCGCTCAAACAGCAATGGCCCGCAGGCATTGGATACATATTGTTATTCGTAAGTCGCCCTAACTCTGTCACTGTAAATTGGTCTGTATTGTTAATTGCCCAGGATGTCTGGGACCCATGTGCGGTGTAGACACACCAGACCCTTCCTGCATTTATTTGATTTTTAATTCTTTGATCGCTCTCTGATGAACTTATTATCAACGTATCAACCTGATACCCATGATTCAGGAGCAAAGCACGACACCAGGCATTCGTAGCAATTCCCACAGGTTGATAACCGGCATCATATCCGGCAATCAAACATGCTTTTTTCAACCAGGAAGTGCCTGCTGAACCAAAATTGGCGTGCTCCCAGTCTATTGCTTTCTTTACTGAAGTGTTCCCTTGAACTGTATCTAAAACTGAAATACGGGCATAAAACATATCGGGCAAATAGCCTGATTCATTCACTTCTGCATAATATAAATCTGTCTGATCTCCTGATGAAGAACCTGTTGCTGATGGGGGTAAAGCGATTGAACTTGAGTTCGGATCTCCAATTATAACAAGGAAAGTTGCTAATGGATTGCGTGTTCTGATTGTATCATTTATTGCTGAAACAGTCCAGCCTGCAGCATTCCACATTCTTATCTTATATCCTTTTTTCTTTTTCCACTGGGCAAGCTTGTTTGCGACAGTTTGTGCCTGACCGTTGTAGAAAATATCGTAATATACTGGCAATGGTGGAACGCCCCTTAAATATTCCGGATAATTTACTACGGTTCTCTTAATAAATTCTTCCCAAACTGTTGAAAAGTCTTTTGCAATCACTCTCTGGGTTTCAAGGATATCACCACCGACAAAATCTACTTTTAATTTGATATCTGTATAAACTCTGATTCTTCCCGAAACTGGATTATAATGGATTGGATAAACCCTCAAGGTTGCAAGCCTGTGACCACGTGCAAGTCCACCATCACCTTCGTAGATATCAGCAATTTTATCGGGATAAAAGGCATCGGTTGAATATGTCTTTTCATCAATGATAAACTCTGCTTTTGCATTGGGCTTTTTGATTACACTTGGAAGCGCAGGTGCAATTCTCTTATCAATCCCAAAAGTTCTGAGATCAATCTCCTTTGATTCCGCTGAAATTACCTCAACCTTAATATTAGCCTTATGTGGAACATCAAGGACAGAAGTCACCATAGGTAATTTTGGCTTACCAATTTCACCAATGAAAGCATATTCGTCTATTTTTAACAATGCAAAAACTTCTTTGCCAGTATATGTTAATTTGTTTGCGTCATATTCAGAATGTTCTGCGCCGAATATTTTTATATTGAGTTGAACTGAATTATCATTGACAGAAATTGGGTCTATTATGGTTTTTTTCGGGGCTCGTTCGGTCCCGAAGGGGACCCATTCCGACCATAAAAAAACAACAGAGAACAGCAATAACCAAAGTGTTCTTTTTTTGAATAATGAATAAAGTCTCATCCAACCTCCTTTCGTAAATTTTAATTGACAGAGACTTAAACCTGATGTGTTAGTAATTACGCTACTATTATTCATATAATAGAATATATTTAATAACTAGGAAAAGTCAAGGGTGCAAATTTAGACTTAAGTCTCAAAATATTAAAATAAATGTCCTTTATTGATAATAAAATTTGACTTCAAGAATAAAAGTACTTCCAAACAACCCAATCCCATTTTCAATTCCGCATTGAGGATTGGCTGCATCTATATAGTAATTAACATAATTGCTATCATAGACCCCTACCATCAACCGATAATATCCTGTGTCATGAAGGCAAGCCGAGAAAGGCAATTCCAAAATTGTATCTCTAATTCTACCGTACAAATACCAGTATAGTAGCGAATCCTGATAATAGAGCTCACCTATTATCAATTGATGACAATCCTTGAATTCAATTATCATTGTATCCAACAATTGAACTGTATCACCATCCTGCGGACAAATTATCTCAAATAAATCAGGTATGGTAGTAGTTCCCCTGAGTGTATCAAATCCCTTCGCAGTAACCTGCAAATGATAGGTCTGGCCGTGAACAACAGGAAAAGTATCACGCGTTACAAATACTCCCAAGATTGAGTCTTCAACGAGTGTATCACATATCCCGTTCCCCGAAAGAATCACCTGCACATCTTCAAGGTCATAAATTGATTTCTCGTCCATTCCATAGATTCTATCAACGACTACTTTTTGATATGGACGATTATTTTTGAGAATACAAAAAACATTTAATTGCGGTTCAAATTCTTCATTATACTTTTGACAGAATAAAAAAATAAACAGAATCAATATTCCAAACAGTTTCGCTTTTCTTAACCGTCCACCGAAACCAAATATATTTGTCATATCCTGCCTTCTCCTGCCTCTTTGCCCTTTAGCCATCTTTAGCCCTTTTTCCGCCGTTTTTCGCCCTCAAATTATCATAATAATTTTTTCAAAACCTCACATTAAATCCAAAAGAAGGTATGGGAATCGCAATCGGTGGGATTGAATAGCCAACCCTTCTCGGTGGATCATATTCCTGCCCGGTATTGTAATCAAAATATTCGTAATCATAGAAAAGCACATTTTTTTGTGCATAAAGATTAATAATATCCAGATACCAGCCACCTCTCAGTCCAAAGATTTTTATCTCTTTTTCATAATGCAAATCAAGCCGGTGAGATAGTGGTAATCTGAAGGCATCCCGGTTGCCTTTTATATACTTCCACCAGTAATCTGGATATCCATTCAGCGTATCATTTCTCCATTCAAAATATTTACGATATCTCGCTATCTCCAAAGCATAAGGCAAACCGGTTCCCAGATACCAGCGTAAATCAAGTTTGCCATTTTTTAATAACGGAATTGACTTCGGTAGAACAAATCCGAAAACAATATTTAGATTATGCCTTCTATCATAGCGTGGAAAATAAGAGATATTTCCTACACTTCTTCTTGTATAACCGAATGTATAACTGACCCAGCCAAAATAATCTTTAAAACTTTTTTTAAGAAAGATATCTACACCTGTTGCATAGCCATTCCCGACACGCAAACTTTCAGTGGGCACACTGAAAAACATATCTTCTTCGCGGGGTATCAATAGATTGTAGTATTTTTTGTAATATCCTTCAATATTAAAATTTGTTTCTTCACCCAACCATCTTTCAATTCCGGCAATAAAATGATAACCAACCGGCGGATTATGTGTTTTGTCAACCGGACGCCAGAAGTCAAAAATAGAAAAATATGATTCCTGACTATTTATAGTTATCAAGCACTGATTATATTTTCCCATTGAAATATTCAATGCTGAATTTTCTCCAAAACGATATTTCACTCCAATCCTGGGATCATAAAGAAACCGATTGCCCTGATTATAGTAGATTAATCTTATCCCCGGCTGGATATAGAGAATTGGCTTTATCACCTGCCATTTATCCTGGAGATAAACTGCAACGAGATTAGAACTCTGCTTGGGTGGTCCAGATATTCCTTCTTCAACCTCCCAGTGCTGCTTAACACCAAGATTCTCCTCATGGAATCCAAAATCAAGTGTATGCTGCTCGCTATAAATATAAGAAAAGTCGCACTTGCCGGTCAAACTCTGAATCTTTTCATATAGTCGTAAGTTTGCAGTTGAATCATAATAATTAAAATATCTAAAATCCGTGAAAAAATTGCTCCAGACTCCGAGGATTTCCCCATAGACTCTTGGTGAGAATACCCGGCGCCATTTTCCCGATATACCACGATTTCCCCAGATTAGATCTACTTTGTCTGATGGCGGGTCGCCTTCAGAAAATGAAATGACATCTGCGCCACCAAATCCAGTGATTGTAAATCTATTTTCACTGGATGGATTATAATTAATCTTCCCCACACCATCATAAAAATAATAAGGGAGTTCAATGTCTTTATTAAAGATATGGGCATATCCCCAGATTAAGGCATCAAAATATGTCCTTCTGCCACTGAAGAGAAAAGAACCTTTGGGGATTGGACCTTCAACGAGTAATTTAGATGTTATCAAACCAACACTCGCATTGCCTTCATACTTTTTTGAATTTCCCTCTTTGGTTGTTACATCGAGGACTGCTGAAAGTCTATCTCCATATTTTGCTGGAAATCCACCTGCATATAATTCTGCTTCTTTCACAGCATCGGGCTGGAATGTGGAAAAAAGTCCGAATAAATGGGTTGCGGGATTATAAATTATTATGCCATCAAGCAAAACCAAATTCTCATCCGGACTTCCACCCCGCACATATAATTTGCTTGATAAATCATGCATTCCTATAACACCTGGCATCAACTGCAATGTCTTTATCAAATCCGATTCAAAAAGCCCGGGTACCGACTTTATCTCCCGCTGAGTAAATGTGATATGGCTCACCTCCACACTTTTTTCAAATCTTTCACGCTCCGATGATACTACAACACCGGGCATTTCAATCGCTGATGGTTTTAATTCCACATTCAATGTCAGAACCTGCCCGGATTTAATCTCAATCTCTTTTAATACTGGTTCATAACCAAGATAAGAAAATACAACTATATATTTGCCTTCAGGGATACGTGAAATGTAGTAATATCCCTTTTCATCGGTGCTCGTGCCAATTGTAGTATTCTTCAAAATAACATCTGCATAACTGAGTTTTTCGCCGTTTTCCGCATCGGATACAAATCCCTTGATTGTGCCATATTCTGCAGCAAAGATAAGTATTATCTTACATAACAGCACAACCAAAAATTTAATCACTGGCAATTATATCCTACATAAATCATTTGTCAATATCACCTGCTTTGTCCATTGACTTTTTACAAAAGAAAATTAAAATTATTATATAGATTGGGTAGCCGCAGGCTTTAGCCTGCGTATGGTCTTTCTATTGAATGTAGCGCAACCTTCAGGTTGCGATAAAATGTAGGACAAACCTTCAGGTTTGCGCTTTAAATTGTCGAGCAGACTCGACCACTACAGCAAATTGTAGTGGCAGAGTTTACTCTGCAATAATCAATGTCGAGCAAGCTCGACCACTACATTTAAGTATCCATTTCGTTTCTCTGGTTTTCACCGGAGAATAAAAAAGGGGGTGATATGAAAAACATATTATGTGTAATGTCAATAAGCGCAGGGCTCTGCCTTGCCCAGGATATCCACATCTGTGTGGATTCAAGTGCCAATGGTTATACACTCTTTTTGCAAAATCACGAAAGCATCAGTTATAGTCCGCTGCTTGATACTATACTAATCGTCGATCGGGGTTTTGTAAATTCCAATTATCTCAATACTACCTGCACTTCGGGCAACCTCGCAACCTCGGCCACCG
>JBDRVV010000049.1 GCA_039802005.1 candidate division WOR-3 bacterium | reverse complement strand
AAAATGGATCGATGGTTATATATTCAACAAGAAATATGAACTAAATCTTAAAAATGCTAAAAGGCTTCTTGGTAAACTCCTGAATTTTTACAAATTTCTTGTTCAAAGGAGTTATACCGAAAGAGAAAAATCAGTAATCCATAAATTTTTTGTAAAACTCGTCCGTAGCAAAATTAAGAAAGGAATAAAATGAATAATTCCAAACCCAAAGACTTTATAAGAGAAATAATTGATGAACATAATCGTACCGGAAGGTTCGGGGGAAAGGTTCATACGCGGTTCCCACCTGAACCTAATGGTTACCTTCACATCGGTCATGCCAAGGCAATCTGTATTGATTTTGGCATTGCTGAAGAATATGGTGGTTTATGCAATTTAAGATATGATGATACAAATCCCACAAAGGAAGAAGTGGAATATGTAGAATCAATAAAAGAAGATATTCGCTGGCTCGGTTTTGACTGGGGTGATAGAGAATACTACGCATCAGATTATTTTGAAAAACTATATGACTTTGCTATAACCTTGATTAAAAAAGGCAAGGCTTATGTGTGTGACTGTTCACCTGATGAAGTAAGACTGATGCGCGGGACACTTACTGAGCCTGGTAAAGAGTGCCCGCATCGCAACCGTTCGGTTGAAGAAAATCTTGAATTGTTCAAAAGAATGCGTGCAGGAGAATTTCCCGATGGTTCAAAAACCCTGCGGGCGAAAATAGATATGAAACATGGTAATCTTAATATGCGCGACCCAATAATGTATCGGATTTTACATGTGCCGCACCATCGCACAGGCAACAAATGGTGTATCTATCCTACCTATGATTGGGCACATGGCCAGTCAGATTCAATTGAAGGAATTACACATTCAATATGTACGCTTGAGTTTGAAGACCACCGTCCTTTGTATGATTGGTTCTTAGATGAACTTGGGATACACCATCCCCAACAGATTGAGTTTGCGAGGCTAAACCTCACCTATACGATTTTAAGTAAAAGAAAATTACTACAACTTGTAGAAAAAGGATATGTAAGCGGCTGGGATGACCCGAGAATGCCGACTATTTCGGGAATGAGAAGAAGGGGTTATACACCTGAGGCAATAAAAAACTTTTGTGATATTATCGGGGTGGCAAAGAACAATACAGTTGTTGATATCTCATTGCTTGAGCATTGTCTGCGGGATGATTTGAATAAAAGGGCACCAAGAAGGATGGTGGTATTGCGTCCCCTTAAGGTAATTATTGATAATTACCCTGAAGGACAGGTAGAAGAACTTGATGCAATAAACAACCCTGAGGATATGGCTATGGGAACAAGAAAGATTCCTTTTTCAAAGATAATATACATTGAACAGGATGATTTTCGTGAAGACCCACCAAAGGAATTTTATCGTCTTGCACCCGGAAGGGAAGTCAGATTGAGATATGCATATTATGTAAAATGTGTTGATGTGGTAAAAGATAAAGATGGAAATATTGTAGAATTACACTGCACCTATGACCCTGCAACCCGTGGTGGAGATTCTCCTGATGGAAGGAAGGTAAAGGCAACATTACACTGGGTGAGTGCCGACCATTGCATAGAGGGCGAAGTTAGGTTATATGACAGATTATTCAAAACACCCGACCCGGATGAAGGCGGTGATTTTTTGAAGAATTTAAATCCTGATTCTCTCAAAATTCTGACAGGATGCAAACTTGAACCATCTCTCAAAGATGTGAAACCCGGTGATTTTTTCCAGTTTGAGAGGCTGGGCTATTTCTGTGTTGATAAAGATTCAAAACCAGAGAAACTCATTTTTAATCGTTCAGTTACAATCAAAGATACCTGGGCGAAGATAGAGGCCAGGTTGAAAATTAAGAGTTGAAAATTTATGAAAATGGAGAATAATTTATGTCGATAAGAATCTTTATAACCGGTGGAACTTTTGATAAGGAATACAACGAATTAAATGGGGAATTGTTTTTCAAAGATACCCATATTCCTCAAATGCTTCGTCTTGGAAGATGCCGGCTTCCAGTAGAAATTAGAACTTTAATGATGATTGATAGCAGAAATATGACTGATGAAGACCGCGAAATAATTGCCCGAAATTGTATCAAAACGCCTGAAGATAGGATTGTGATTACTCACGGGACAGATACGATGGTTGAAACCGCAAAATATTTAGCTGACCGCTTGAAAAACAAAACAGTTGTGCTGACGGGTGCAATGGTTCCTTATACATTTGGTAGTTCAGATGGAATGTTTAATCTTGGCTGTGCCCTTGCATTCGTTCAGATTTTGCCTCCGGGTGTATATATTGCCATGAATGGCAGATATTTTACCTATGACAATGTGCGTAAGAATAAAAAGACCGGTGAGTTTGAAGAGATAAAAACATAATGAATCTGATCAAAGGTCTCTTAAAAAGAGATAAGTTAAGTATTGCTCGCATTATTACCCAGGTTGAGAATGATACCGGATACGATATTTTAGATAAAATTTATCCCTATACCGGCAGGGCATTTCATATCGGTATAACCGGTCCGCCTGGTGCTGGTAAATCTACCCTGGTAAATGCAATTGCCAAGAAATTCCTTGATAAAAATTTCAAAATAGGAATTATTGCAGTTGACCCAACTTCTCCATTCTCTGGTGGTGCACTACTTGGCGATAGAATCAGGATGGGTGACCTATCATTACACAAAAATGTCTTTATCCGCAGTATGGCAACCCGTGGTAGTCTTGGTGGTCTTTCAAAAAAGACAAAGGATGTCGCATTGGTTCTTGATGCCGCAGGTATGGATTATATTCTTATTGAGACGGTCGGTGTTGGACAGATAGAACTTGATATTGCCCAGGTTTGTGATACAAAGATTGTTGTGCTTGTGCCTGAATCCGGTGACTCAATACAGGCTATGAAGGCGGGACTTTTGGAGATTGCAGATATTGTTGTAGTAAATAAAGGTGATAGAGAAGGGAGCGATGCGCTTTTGACCGAACTGAAATTTGCCTTTGATTTAAGACCAAAGACTTCCTGGCGTGTACCAATTTTAAAAACCATTGCTACAGATGAGATTGGTATAATAGAACTTGTAAAGGAAATTAATAACCATGAAAATTATCTAAAAAGTAGCGGAAATTTAAAAAACTTAAGAAAACAGCGCATTCTAAACCAGATCCACGAAACGATTGAAGTTGAGGTAAAAAGGCATTTGCGTGAATCAGTGATTGATGATAAAGAACTTGATAGGTATGTGGAAAGAATCATGGAGCGAAAATTAAGTCCTTATAAAGTAGCGAATAGGATTCTCAAATCTTTAATCAGGCGGTGAAATACTTATTAGATGTAGGGCAAACCTTCGGATTGCATATTATTTTTGCGAGGCTAAAGCCTTGCCTTACAAAATTATCTTCAAACACCGCAAATTGCATTTATTTTTAGGTATTTAGGAGTTTAGGTATTTAGGCATTTTATTTATCAAGGGAGGTGTGATGTCTAATTCAAAGAAAAAACAATGGGAGGAAAAATACAAGACCTGTAAGGAGCGGGATTTTAAATTTACGACAGTTTCCGGGGTTCCACTGAAGGCATTATACACTCCTGATGACCTTCACGGTTTTGACTACGAGCGCGACCTTGGTTATCCTGGTGAATTTCCTTTTACCCGCGGTGTCCAAACCACAATGTATCGCGGCAGACTCTGGACAATGCGTCAGTTTTCGGGAATGGGGACTCCAAAAGATACCAATAAGAGATATAAGTATCTCCTGAAGCATGGTCAGACTGGACTATCTGTCGCCTTTGATTTTCCTACCCTGTATGGCAGGGATTCGGACGACCCATTTTCCCATGGTGAAGTGGGTAAGTGTGGTGTGGCAGTTGATACCTTAAGGGATATGGAGATAATTTTTGACGGTATCCCCCTTGATAAAATTTCAACATCAATGACGATAAATCCACCAGCCGCAATGCTTCTTGCAATGTATATTGTAGTAGGTGAGAAACAGGGTGTGCCTGCTGACCTTCTCACCGGCACAATCCAGAATGATATGTTAAAAGAATATCAGGCACAGAAGACATGGATCTATCCACCTGAGCCATCAATGAGGATAATCACGGATATCCTTGCTTATTGTTCGGATAATGTCCCAAAGTGGAATACAATTTCAATCTCTGGTTATCATATTCGCGAAGCAGGTGCTACTGCAGTCCAGGAACTTGCTTTTACTTTAGCTAATGGATTTACCTATGTAGAATATGGTATAAAAGCAGGGCTCCCGGTTGATAAATTTGCACCGAGATTGTCTTTCTTTTTCAATTCTCACCTTGATTTCTTTGAAGAAATAGCAAAATATCGTGCGGCAAGAAGGATATGGGCGAAGTTGATGCGTGAAAAATATAATGCCCAGGACCCCCGATCCTGGTTGATGCGATTCCACACCCAGACTGCAGGATGCACATTGACTGCCCAGCAGCCCGAGAATAACATAATCAGAACCGCATTCCAGGCGCTTGCAGCGGTTCTCGGTGGCACACAATCACTTCATACAAATTCTATGGATGAAACTTATGCCTTACCTACAGAAAAGGCAGTGAAGATTGCCTTGAGAACACAGCAATTGATTGCCTATGAAACGGGTGTTGCTAATGTGATTGACCCGCTCGGCGGTTCTTATTATGTTGAATGTCTAACCAATGAGATGGAAAAGAGGGTTTATGAATATTTTGATAAGATAAATGCCTTGGGCGGGGTTCTGCCTGCAATTGAGAAAGGATTTTTCCAGAAAGAAATCTCACGCAGTGCATACGAATATCAACAGGCAATTGAAAAGAGAGAAAAATATCATGTTGGTATCAATATCTTTGAGGAAGAAGAGAAACCCGACATAGAGATTTTGAAAATCCCACCGGAGGTAGAAATAGAGCAGATAAAGAGTTTGAAAAAGGTCAAAAAAGAAAGGAATAACGCAAAGGTCAAAGAGAAATTAAAGGATTTGCGCAAGGCAGCAGAGAACGGAGAAAATTTAATGCCGAGAATTCTTGAGTGTGTTCGCGCCTATGCTACACTCGGTGAGATGTGTGGTACATTAAAGGAAGTCTTTGGTGTATATCGTGAGCCGATCATATTTTAAAAAGCAGGATCGCTACGCTTGCAGGATCGTTTCACTCGCAGTATCACTTCGTTCGCAGGAGATGCCTTTGCAAGCCAAAGGCGATACTGCAAGTCCTGACTTTTTGTCAGGACGATACTGCGAATCCCAATTCATAGGGATGATACTGCGATTACTGCGTTAGAAGAGGAGGTTTCTATGAAAAAGATTCGAGTCCTTGTTGGCAAGCCTGGTCTTGATGGACATGACCGCGGTGCAAAGGTTGTGGCGGCAGCACTGCGGGATGCTGGGATGGAAGTTATTTACACGGGCCTTCATCAAACCTGTGAGGGAATTGTTGAAGCAGCAATACAGGAAGATGTTGATCTTATTGGTTTGTCTATTCTGTCCGGAGCTCATATGACTATTTTCCCGAGAGTTCTTAAACTTCTAAAAGAAAAGAAGGCGAATATCCCAGTAATTGGTGGCGGTATAATACCCCTCGACGATATGAAAAAACTTGAAAAAATGGGTGTCAAAAAACTTTTTGGTCCAGGCACGCCAACTACTGAAATAGTTGAGTGGATAGAGAGGAACATCGAAAAAAAGGAAAGACGAAAATCTGTTCGGCCCAAAAAAAAGTAATTAAAAAAGACAAAGAGATAACAGGTTTTTTAGGTGTTTAGGAATTTAGGCATTTAGGTATTTTCATTACAAGGAGGTTCTATGAAAAAAGGACAAATCCGTCAGTCTGAACTACATAGAAGAGAGAAAAGGCGTGAAAAGACCGAGCGCCTGCGCATTAGATATTTAAATGCAAAAACTGATGAAGAACGAAAAGCAATACTTGATAAACTAATGAAAGTAAATCCTTATATCACGATTGAACAATTTTTAAAACCAATAGAAAAAAAATTAAATAAGATAGAAAAACAGGAGTGAAAGTTGAAGTTTGGCAAGTTTGAATTAATTTCAGTTTCCGACGGTTCGTTCTTTCTTGATGGTGGCACTATGTTCGGTGTAGTGCCAAAGGTTTTGTGGTCAAAAATAGTCCAGCCTGATGAGTTGAATCGTGTTGAGATACCGATTAACTGTCTGTTAATAAAAACGCCTGATGCAAATATAATTGTTGATACTGGAATGGGAAATAAACTTGATGAGAAATTCCGTGAGCTATACAGTGTGAGACAGCCACCTGATCTTGAGAGCGAATTGAACCGGATAAATTTAAAATTTGAAGATATACATTTTGTAGTAAATACACATTTACACTTTGACCATTGTGGTTGGAACACGAGAATAGTGGCTGATAAAATAGTGCCAAGTTTTCCAAATGCAAAATACATAATCCAGAAACAAGAATGGTATGATGCAACACATCCCAATGAACGGACGAGAGCAAGTTATATGAAGGAAAATTATATTCCTATTGAAAATTCCGGACAACTTGTTCTTATAGAAGGTAGCTATGAAATAGTGCCTGGTGTAAAAGTGATTAATACGATCGGGCATACAAAAGGGCATCAATCAGTTTTCATTGAATCCGAAGGCAATAAGGCAATTTATTGGGGAGACTTCATTTCTACTTCTGCCCATATCAAAATTCCTTATCATACGAGTTTTGACCTTTACCCAATGGAACTCGTTGACCTAAAGAAAAAATATCTACGTCAGGCGATCGATGAGCACTGGCTTATGGTCTTTGAACACGACCCGAATGTGGTATTTGCATATTTGGAGGAAGAAGAAGGGAAACCATCCTTGAAGAAGATATCCCTCTAATTTTAGCAGTGCGATTTATCACACATGTTTGGCGGTTTGATGTATCAAAAAAATTATGAGGAAAAGAAAATCAATAAGATTGAAAGATTATGATTACAAAGCCAACGGCTATTATTTTGTAACTATCTGTACTGCAATGCGGCAACCTCTTTTTGTACGGTATAAAGAGCAAGCGGAACGAATATTATTATCTTTACCAGGACGATTTTCTGGTGTCAAAATTGATTATTACAAGTTTGGCAAAGACCATTTACATACAATTTTTGTTTTAGAAGATTCTGAAGTTGCACTGAGCGAAATTGTTAGAACCTACAAAGCATTGGTGACAAAGACAACAGGCCATAAAAATTTCTGGGAATGGAATTACTATGAACATGTGATTCGCAGTGAAAAAGCATTATATAATATAAGAAAATATATTGATGAGCATCCGTTGAAAGAAAAGATAAATTGGGAGGAGATCTATGAATAATGAAATTGTCGGATAAATCCGACCGCTACATTATCGCATGGATGCGATTGCTACAGAAAACAAAGTTGTAGCGGTGCGATTTATCGCACATTTGAAGCAGTTTGATTTATCAAACTATAATTAAGGAGTTATAATGAAAATCAAAGACAAGTTGAAGCATCTTGAAGAACTTGAAAAGCAGGCACTCCTTGGTGGGGGAGAGGCAAGGATTAAGGCACAGCATGATAAAGGTAAATTGACCGCACGGGAAAGGATTGATCTTTTACTTGATAAAGGAACATTCAGAGAAACGGACAGGTTTGTTACGCATCGCTGTACAGACTTTGATATGGATAAACAGAAGATTCTGGGCGATGGTGTGGTAACCGGTTATGGTAAGATAAATGGCAGGAATGTTTGTATATTTTCTGAAGATTTTACGGTCTTTGGCGGTTCTCTTTCTAAGGCGTATGCAGAAAAGATATGTAAGCTACAGGATTTATCAATGAAAATGGGTTGCCCGATAATTGGACTAAAAGATTCAGGTGGCGCGCGAATTCAGGAGGGTGTTGATAGCCTTGCAGGCTATACAGATGTCTTTTTGAGAAATGTCCTTGCTTCGGGTGTTGTGCCACAGATTTCCGCAATAATGGGTCCCTGTGCCGGTGGTGCAGTATATTCTCCAGCAATGACCGATTTTGTGATAATGGTAAAGGGTTCCTATATGTTTTTAACCGGTCCAGATGTAGTAAAGGCAGCAACCCATGAAGATGTTACCTTTGAACAACTCGGTGGAGCAATGGTTCATAATGAAAAATCTGGTGTAGCACATTTTGCCGTGGATACCGAGATTGAATGTATTGAATTGATAAAAAAATTGCTTTCCCATATTCCCCAGAACAATCTTGAAGACCCGCCAACGATAGAATGTACCGATGATATAAATAGAATGGACAAGGAACTTGATGAGATAATTCCCGATAGTCCAATCAAACCCTATGATATGTATGAAGTAATAAAAAGGGTTGTAGACAATGGTGATTTCCTTGAGGTGCACGAGCATTATGCAAAAAATCTAATTGTAGGATTTGCGCGGTTAAATGGAAAATCAATCGGTGTTGTCGCAAATCAACCAGCGGTTCTTGCTGGAGTATTGGATTGTGATTCCGCAATGAAAGGTGCAAGGTTTGTGCGTTTCTGTGATTGTTTCAATATTCCAATTCTCACATTTGTTGATGTGCCAGGATTTTTGCCCGGCACTGCCCAGGAATGGGGTGGCGTGATAAAGAATGGTGCAAAGTTGCTTTATGCATTCTGTGAGGCAACCGTGCCCAGGGTTACGGTTATTACGAGGAAGGCTTACGGCGGTGCATATTGTGTTATGAGTTCAAAACATACCCGTGCGGATATAAATTTTGCCTGGCCCAGTGCCGAGATTGCAGTAATGGGACCGGATGGTGCGGTGAAAATTTTATACAGAAAAGAAATAAAAGAGGCAAAAGACCCCAAGGCATTAGAGAAAAAACTTATAGATGAATATACAAATAAGTTTGCAAATCCATTTGTGACTGCTTCAAAGGGTTATATTGATACGATAATCAGACCTTCTGAAACCAGGCCGCGTGTGATTGAGGCATTTGAAATGATTGAGAACAAGCGTGATACAAATCCACCAAGAAAACATGGGAATATACCATTGTAAAAGTCCAAAATACCTAAATTCCTAAATGCCTAAATTATTAGTTTGTCGTTATAGGTTTTGGTTGCCTGTTTGGTTATATGTTGGCGGTGATTTTTTAGAATCGTTAAACGCTGGACGATTGACGATACGGGCGGCGAAACCGTATAACGATTTACAATAAAATCTGCATGAATCCGTATCAATCTGTTTGCATTAATTTTTGCTTCGCAAAAAATGTTTAAGAAAATACTCGTTGCCAATCGGGGTGAGATTGCGGTGCGGGTCTTAAGGGCCTGCAGGGAGATGGGTATAAAGTCGGTCACGGTCTATTCGGATGCTGACCGTACCGCTCTACATACCCGTTATGCAGATGAGGTCTATTATATTGGACCTTCACCATCTACCGAGAGCTATCTAAGGATTGAAAAGATAATTGGTGTTGCCAAGAAGTCCGGTGCCGAAGCAATCCATCCAGGCTATGGATTCCTTGCTGAAAATACCCAGTTTGCTAAAGCCTGCGAAGATGTAGGCATTATTTTTATCGGACCGAATTCAAAGGCGATTGAACTTCTCGGTGATAAGATTGCCTCAAAGGTCACAATGGTCAAGGCAGGTGTGCCCGTGATACCTGGAAGTGATGGTGCAGTAAAAGATGAGGCAGAGGCACAGAAGGTTATAGAGAAGATCGGCCTTCCAGTTTTGATAAAGGCAGCAGGTGGTGGTGGTGGAAAAGGAATGAGAGTTGTCAGAGATAAAAAAGAACTATCTACTGCGATAAAACAGGCAACCGGTGAGGCACAATCAGCATTTGGCAATCCCACGATTTTTATTGAGAAATTTCTGGAACAGCCAAGGCATATAGAATTTCAGATTCTCGCGGATAATTATGGAAATGTTGTCCATTTATGCGAAAGGGAGTGCTCAATCCAGAGAAGGCATCAGAAACTAATTGAAGAATCACCTTCGGCAATTATGACTCCGGAACTCCGTGAAAAGATGGGTGAAGCAGCAAAGAAGGCAGTAAAGGCATCAGGTTATAATAACGCCGGGACTGTAGAGTTTATGGTTGATAAAGATAGAAACTTCTATTTCCTTGAAATGAATACCCGTTTACAGGTTGAACATCCGGTTACCGAACTCGTAACCGGGATTGATATTGTCAAGGAGCAGTTCAAGATTGCAGCAGGGGAGAAGTTGTCTTTGAGACAGGAAGAAATAAGAATCAATGGCTCGGCGATTGAATGCCGTATAACTGCTGAAGACCCGGAAAATAATTTTGCGCCATCAACGGGAAAGATTACGGAATTGATTGAACCAGGTGGTATTGGTGTTCGGCTTGATAGTGGAATATACGAAGGATTTGAGATTCCCATTTACTACGACCCCTTGATTGCAAAATTACTGGTCTGGGCACCGACACGCAGAGAAGCAATAGAAAGGATGAAAAGGGCATTGAAAGAATATACAATCAGGGGGATAAAGACTTCTATTCCATTCCATTTGTTGGTGATGGAAAATCCACAGTTTATTGCTGGTGAATATGATACGACTTTTATTGACCGGATTCTCGGCAAGATTGAATACAAAAAGGAAAATTACGAGATTGCGGCAATTGCTGCATTGATTACAAAGACCCTGCAGGAGCAAAAGACAACGGTTGCTACAAAGGCAACCACGCAGACGGTCAGTCCCTGGAAACTTGCCGCCCGCCAATCCATGCTCCGAAAGATGTAGCAGTACGATTCAGGGAAAATTTCTCGGCTTTTTCCCCTCGCCCTTGAAGGGAGAAATTTTCCAACTAACTTCCTCGCCCTTGAAGGGAGAGGGAAAGGGTGAGGGTGAATATTTAGATTGCCCGCCGCGCTACTTGGCTGATTCGGATTTGAAATTTTATTTATAAAATGTAGTGGCAGAGTTTACTCTGCCCGTTATCCATTGACAAAAAAGTTGGAATAAATATAATAAAATATAATGATTTCTATAGTATTTATGCCAACAATAAATAGTTTGGATTGGCTAAAAAAAAGAAGTGAACGATGAGACAGAATATATTATTTAGTGCAGAAGATAAAAAACTGATTAGTTTAAAAGAAGCAAGCATTTGGGCATCTCAATATTTGAATCGCAAGGTTTCAATCTCAAATATCTCATATCTACTTCAATATGGAAAAATAAAAAAATATGGAAATGATGGGAATCCTCTTATAAATGTAGACGAATTAAAGGCATATTACGATTATTCTTCTAAACAAAATTATTGGAAAAAGATATTAGGAGAGGATGTTAATTGGCATTTGTCATTTGCTCATTATAAGGAAGCAGAAAGAACAAAGCATGTTCATAGGTTGCATCCTTACAAGGGCAAATTTATTCCTCAATTGGTAGAATATTTTCTTGATTCTCATATCGATGAATTTAAAAAAGAAGTTTATTTCATAAAAGGCGATATAGTGTTAGACCCTTTTTGTGGAAGTGGGACAACTTTAGTTCAGGCAAATGAACTTGGAATGCACGCTATTGGAATAGATATCTCTTCTTTCAATGTGCTAATTTCCGAAGTGAAAGTTGAAAGACATAATTTAAGCCTCCTTACAGAGACAATTTATAAGTTAACTTTAAAACTTGAGGCATTCCAGAAGACTAAAAATAATACTATTTTTGAAGAACAGTTACTTGAAGAACTTGCAAAGTTTAACGACAAATATTTTCCGTCACCAGAATATAAAAGAAAAGTTGCTAAAAAAATAATCAACGAAAATGAATATGCAAAAGATAAAGAAAATAAATTTCTTCATATTTATAATCAATTAGTTCAAAAATTTCAAATCAAAGTTGAACAGGATAAAAAGGAAACCTTTTTAGATAAATGGTTTTTATACCCTGTTAGAAAGGAAATAGATTTCTTGGCACAAGAGATAAAATCAATAAGTGATAATGATGTAAGA
>JBDRVV010000048.1 GCA_039802005.1 candidate division WOR-3 bacterium | reverse complement strand
GGAGTCAAAAGGGGTTTATCAAATCCCCCTCATTCCCCCTTTTCTAAAGGGGGATGATAGGGGGATTAAAAATGATTGGAGTGCATCAGCTTGCTGATGCTATTTTTTGTAATCAATTTTATATTTATAGATAAAAGGCTGACGCCTTAACTCCATTATCCTCTTCCTTTAAGGGAGAGGAGGGGTGCGGATTGGAGAATATCCTACTCCTGCACCGGAATTGTTATTCGCAAAATATCATTTTCGTATATAGCCTTACTCAATTCTTTTTTCAAACGCATTGATAAAAAGATATATTTGCAATAATCCACTTCATCACCTTCTGCCCTGATTAAGATTGCATCCGTTTTAACCTTAATACAAATTTTATCTTTTTCAGCACCGGGGAGAACGACTTCAACTATGAGCATATTCGCTTCAGGGTCAAGATATGTGCAAACTTCTGGTTCAATTCTTTGCTTAATGGCTGGCATAAAATCTCCTATAATTATATAAGGCAATAATCGTGCCTGATTTTCAAAAATAATGTTTTGAAATATCATAAGTTTCAGTTGATAGATGCACAAAAATAGGCAAAAGATTACATATATATTGTGCAAAAATACAATTTTTGGGGCTTGCTTAATGGTTGACTTTATGCATCTTTTAAATAGAATAACTAATAAGATGAAATTACCAACAAAGCGTTTTTCTGTTGTCCCCTTGATGATTGTTATCCTAACAGGCGATCTAATATTGCAACCGCGCAATCAAGACCGGGTTAATGCTGCAAGGGAGAAACACCAATCGCAGATTGATTCGCTCTTTGATAGTCTGGGTGTAGAATATCCGCCGGTGAAGGTCTTGATTACCGCATATAAAAAAGAACAAATTCTTCAATTGTGGGTGGAATCAAAAGACCAGGCAGAGTTTTTGAAGGCGAGGGAATACAGATTTACTGCATTTAGTGGAAAACTCGGTCCGAAAAGAAAAAGGGGGGACTTGCAGATTCCCGAGGGTTTTTATCATATCACCCGTTTCAATCCGAGGTCGCAATTTCATTTATCGTTGCGAATAAATTACCCGAATGCTTCGGATAAGATTCTGGGTAGCAGAAGAGACCCTGGAGGTGATATTTTGATTCATGGTGAGGCGGTGACGATTGGATGTATCCCCATAGGTAATGAGGCGATAGAAGAATTGTACCTGATATGCCTTGATACGAAAAATCAGGGGCAGAATAAGATTCCGGTTTATATTTTCCCCTGTCAGATGGATAGTGCAAATATGGATACACTTAAGTTGATTGCGGGAGAGGATACGGGTTTATGGTCTTTCTGGCAGAATTTAAAACAGGGTTATGATATTTTTATGAAGAATAAGAAGATTCTTAATTTTCATGTTAATGATAAAGGGAAATATGTGTATGATTGATGAGTTCAATGTAGGACAAACATTTAGAGGCTGTGTCGCAATGTCTATTTGTCACCCTGAATTTATTTCAGGGTCTCGAAAGCTGTCATTTTTCAACCGCCATCCCGATGAAAATCAGGATGCTGAAACAAGTTCAGCATGACAATAGTGATTAATTTTTAGTTATGAACAACCTCCTTAGGTTTGCGGATTATCGTAAATTTTATCAAAGGTTTATTGTCTATCGTCTCACGGTTGCGAAAAGCGCAATGGTTTGGCTTGTCATTTTGGTAAAATTGTTTGGAGTGCAAATCCCCCTTGTTCCCCCTTTTCTAAAGGGGGATAATAGGGGGATTAAAAATGACAAGAAGGGAAAGTTAGGAATTTAGGTATTTTTAAAAAGGGGGTTTTATGTTAACACTTTTGCTTCTTATGGGCATAAATATCACTGTAGATTCAAGGATTGATTCCGTGATAATCTATAGTGATAGGGTAATGGTCTCAAGGGTTGCTAATATATATCTTGATAAATCCGCTGAATTGATCTTTGCAGATTTGCCCGGCAGTCTTGATGACCAGTCAGTAAGGATAAAGGCAAATGGTCTGGCAATCGGTGAAGTCCAGATTCAGAAAGGTTATACCGCACAACCCCATCCAAGAATAAAAGAACTTGAGGATAAAATAAAATCACTTGAACAAAAAGACCGTGCGCTCTCGGACGAACTTGCAGTGGTTAAAGAAAAAGAAAAATTCCTGCAGACGATTTCGGTCGGTGCACCGGATGTGATTTCAAAGGAGGTATATACAGGGAAAATTTCACCTTCTGCCTGGGAACAGGGATTAAAATTTATGGTGGATGGCCTGCTCAGTACCAAATCGCGCACCGCACAGATTGAAAGAGAACGCAAGGATTTGCAAACCGAATTGGATACTCTTAGAAGAAAATATAATGATACAAAGGCATTGATAGAGAACAGAAAAACAATCAAATTTGATGCCCGTCCAGATAAGTTAGGGAATTATAGAATAGAATTGAACTATATTCTTTATGGGGCATCATGGAAGACATACTATGAATTGAGGGCAAACCCGTCCAAAGGTAATATCGCACTTACATATTTTGGAAAAATTAGCCAACGGACCGGGGAAGACTGGGATGATACAAAAATCATTTTGAGCACCGGAAAACCTGCTTTAGGCGGAACTGCACCAACACCGGAGCCGTGGTATATATATTCGTATGAATACGAAACAGAGATAAGGGCACCAATGGCTGCACCTGCCGAGGTGGCAAAGGAGGCTGTCAGTGAGATAGACCAAATCATCACATATCAGAAAGGTGCCCCTGCAGTGGAAGCCGGTATCTCTGTCTGGTATCCGCTTCCGGGCAGATATTCTATCAAGAGTGGTGAACCAGAAAAAAAGATTCAAATCTATGAAACAAACTTTAATGCTGATTTTGAATATCTAATAATCCCAAGACTTTCCGAACTTGCTTATTCAACAGGCAAATTCCAGAATAAATCAGACTATCTATTTCTTGCAGGTGAAGCAGGAACTTATGTCGGTGATGATTTTACGGGCAGGACAAATTTCCACAATCTTGCACCTGATGAATCAACAACTGTATCATTTGGCGTTGACGAAATGATAAAGGTTCAAAGAGAACTAAAAAAGTCAAAGGTTACGAAAGGCGGTCTGTTCAAAAAGATAAAAAAACATGAACTTCTATATGAAAATTCAATCAAAAATTTCCGCAATAAAGAAATCAACTGCACAATAATTGACCAGGTACCGGTATCACAGGAGGCAGATATAAAGGTTACAGATATTAAACTTGAACCCAAACCGAGCGAAGAAGATAAAGACCGCGGAATATACTACTGGAAGGTTACAATCAAACCAGGTGAAACATTCAAGATAAAGAGCTCATTCTCAGTTGAGGCACCGGAGACGGCAAATGTTGAAGAAATGCTTTATTAAAGAAAGACTTATGGTAATACAGAAGGTGAAAAAAGGCTAAAGAAGGCTCAAGATGGCAAAAGGACTAAAGAACAGGATATGATTAACGATTGGGTTTCGTCTGACGGTTTAGAAAAGCGAAACGGTTTGGTATATCGGTTTCGTTTGACGACAAACGAATTTCGAAATACGAAACGCTTTTCGCAGCCGACAAGCGAAGTCTTATTCTGTTCTTTAATTTTCCTTTCATTGCCCTTACTTGCCATGTATGCCATTCGCCATTCCTTATGACAGATTCATTTCTTGAGCCCCTTTGAGCCTTGTTGATCTTTTTATTTGAAATATCTGAGGAGGTTTTATGCCAGAAATAGAAATTTTTCCAAAGATTGATACAATCATAGTTTATCCTGACCGTGTTCAGGTAATAAGAACCTGTGAAGTCAATTTAAATGAAAGTACTGATATTTTAATTCCAAATCTTCCCGGTTCTCTTGATGATGAATCAGTGCGGATAAAGGCAAAGGGCATAAAAGTGGGTGAAGTCCAGGTAAAGCCTGGATATACAAAAGAACTGGCTCCAAATGTAAAGAAAATTGAAGATAGGATTAAAGAAATCTCAATAGAAGACAGAGCCCTTGCTGATGAGACCATAGTCCTGCAGGAAAAAGCGAAGTATCTCAGCACAATCTCGGTGAGCAGTCCCCAGACCATTTCAAAAGAACTCTTTACCGGAAGTATTTCACCTGACGCCTGGCGTGCAGGATTGAATTTTATTGGTGAAGAACTTTTCAATGTCAAAAAGAGAATTGCCGAAATAGAGCGCAAAAGGATTGAACTCAGAGAGAAAATGGAAGAGTTGAAAAGGGAAATGAACGACATGCAGGCAGTATCCCAGAATAAAAAGACCATTATTTTTGATGCCTATCCGCAATCAAAAGGTAAAGGACAGATAGAAATCAGTTATGTAGTATATGGTGCAAACTGGTATACTTACTATGAAGTCAGGGCTAATCCTTCTGAATCAAAGATTGAACTTTCTTATTTTGCCAAGATTGAACAGAGAACAGGGGAAGACTGGGATAATGCTCAGATAATTTTATCAACCGCACAGCCGTCTATCGGTGGGGTTGCACCAGAACCACAACCCTGGTATATAAACATTTATATACCAAGACCAGCACCAGCAAAAGCAAAGCGGGCAATGCCTCCAGAGTCTGCTGAAGCATTGGCATCTGCACCAGCAATGGACCAAAAGGTTGAATACGAGCCAGCACCTCCGGTAGAAACTGGAATTGCTGTTAGATATCCCTTACCCGGCAAATATATGATTAGAAGTGGTGAACAGGCGAAAAAAGTAAAAATCTGCGATGCTCTACTGGATGCAGAATTTGAATATTTTATTATCCCAAGAATCACAGAACTCGCATATTTGAAAGGGGAAGCGAAGAATACAACTGCCTATCTATTTTTGAGTGGCGAAGGAAACACCTATGTTGGTGATGATTTGACCGGTAAGGTTTATCTTGATACAATCGCACCGAATGAGAGAATAGTATTCTCTTTTGGTGTTGACGAACATCTAAAAGTGGAAAGGAAACAGAAAAAATCACACATTGAAAAGACCGGGCTTGTGAAGAAGGTTCTTAAATATGAGTTTGCCTATGAAAATATTGTGAAAAATTTCCATAAAAAACCTGTTAAATATACACTTATTGACCAATTACCAGTTCCACAGAGTCCAGAATTGAAGATTCAGGATGTGAAATTTGAACCTGAACCTTCTGAACAGGAGAAGGACCTTGGTATCTATTACTGGAAAGGTGAATTAGGACCAGAAAAAGAGTTAAAAATAGAAGTTTCTTTTGTAGTAGAATCCCCTGAAGGCGTGAGGATAGAAGGATTAGTGTGAAAGGGTGAAGAAGGAAGAAAAGGGGTGAAGATGGGGGAATAAGGGTAAAGAAGGATAAAGAGGGGATAATAAGATTGATTTGATATGGATGCTTGACTTGTAAAATATTTTGAATAAAATTTTTTACATTAGAGCAGGGAGGTTTTATGAATTTTATCTGTCTATGTTTTTTTGCTTTTTTTCAAACAATCGGGAGTGGGGATAATTCTATCTTTGCCTATGACTCATCAAATGTTAGATTCATTGGAAACTGGCCCTTTGGTCCTTCAAATGCAGTGGCAATAGACCAGGCGCGAAATCTTGTGTTTATGGGTTCAGGTGGTGGAGTCAGTGTTTTGAATGTAGCAAACCCTTCAGCTCCAGTTGAAGTCTCGCAGATTAAATCAAGGGGTTTTGTTGAAGGTTTATTTTATCTCAATAACCGATTATACATTGCAGATGGTAAATACGGATTGGAGATATGGGATGTGACCACGCCGAGTTCACCTGCTAAGTTAGGGTCAATCATTACACCAGGAAGGGCAAAGGATGTCTATGTCTCGGGCTCTTATGCCTATGTTGCAGACTGGACTGATGGGATAAGAATTATTAATGTCTCCAACCCAGCAAACCCTGTTGAGGTTGGCTACTGGGACCAGGACCAGGGACTTGCAATGGCAGTTGTAGTTGCGGGTAGTTATGCGTATATTGCAGACTATGATATGGGTGGATTGATTATACTCAATATTGCTGATCCGTCAAATCCATATCAGGTTGGAAGTTATGATACACCAGGTATTGCCTGGGATGTTTTTGTTTCTGGTGTCTATGCATATATTGCTGATATGGTGGCAGGATTTTTGATTCTCAATGTTTCTGACCCGTCAAATCCATACTATGTTGGTTCGTGTTTTCCTTCTGGCTGGTGTATGGGTGTCTGGGTATCTGGTAATTATGCATATCTGGCAAATTTTGATGCCGGGATGAGAATCATAAATATAAGCAATCCTGTATCTCCTTATGAAGTTGGTTATTATAATACTCCGGGAAATTCATACGAGGTCGTTCAATATGGTAATTATGCCTATGTGGCAGATGATTATGGCGGATTAAGAATAGTTAATGTATCAACACCGAATAATCCTTACGAAGTAAGTTATTTCAATCCCTTAAACTATGCGCGCAAGGTCTTTGTGAGTGGTTCTTATGCTTATATTGCTGATGATTTTGCAGGGCTGCAAATAATCAATATCTCCAATCCCAATAATCCATCAAGGGCAGGATACCTTGATACACCCGGAATTTCCTGGGATGTGTTTGTGAATAATAATATTGCCTATGTTGCTGATTATACATCAATGAGGATAATAAATGTGTCTCTGCCATCAAACCCGATTGAACTCGGTTCCTGGCCAAGTCCGGGTATTGCATTGTCTGTCTATGTATCAGGCAATTATGCCTATGTTGCAGACTGGAATATGGGTCTAAGGATTATCAATGTCTCAACGCCATCTAACCCAATTGAGGTAGGTGTCTGTATGCCACCGAGTTGGGCAAAGGATGTATTCGTCGTAGGGAATTATGCTTATGTGGCAGATACATCAATGGGTTTAGTGATAATAAATGTTTCAAATCCATATGCACCTTCAATAGTCGGTGTTTGCGATATACCCGGTTATGCCTGGGGTGTATATGTATCGGGCACTTATGCCTATGTCCTTGATTGGTATCAAGGATTGAGAATCATTGATATCTCTATTCCCAGCAATCCCCAGCAGGTAGGTTTCTGCAGTCTAACTGGTTTTAATGAGGATATTTATGTTTCAAGTGGTTATGCATATATTGCTGGTTATCAGACCGGCTTGAGAATAGTTGATGTAACGATTCCGACAAATCCTTTTGAAGTTGGTTATTATATTACTCCTGACTTGGCATACGGAGTATATGTATCGGGCAACAACACTTATATTGCTGATTATGGTGCAGGGTTGCAGGTTTATCAAGGTCCACTTGTAGGAATTCAAGAAACAGAAAAGAAACAAATTTGTTCTAATACACTGATATATCCAAATCCAGTTGTTTGTTCATTCAAAGTAGATTTTCCTGAAGGTATAGAAACTTTAAAAATCTACGATGCGTCAGGTAGATATCGTGGCATCTGTAGACCTACCAATGGAGTGATTTATTTGCCCAGCGCACTTAAATCCGGTGTTTATTTTTTAAAAAGCGGTGATTTTACAATAAGGTTTGTAAAAGTGAAATGAATTCAATTTAAAAGATTTATGGTAACGAGAAAAAAGAAAAATAATTTTAATAGGATAAGGCTTAATAGCTCCCTGAAATTTAATAAAATTATCCTCTCCCTTGATGGGAGAGGATTAAGGTGAGGGTGATAAAATTGGTTACCCCTCGCCCTTGCCCCCGTATCAAGTACGGGGCAGGCTCTCTCCCACAGGGGGAGAGGGATTTGATATATCCGAGGAGGTCTTATGATAACTAAAATCCTTGTTGGGTTATCAATTTTTATAACCCTCTATGGGCAATGGAATAAAGCACTCGTTGGGACAGCGCCAAATGTGTTAAATCTGATTCGTGTTGGTGATGGCAGAAATGATGGAGTCCAACGGGTCTATGCAATATGTGAGGATGCACGTGTCTATGAATGGACATATACAGGGAGTGGTTGGACACGTGCTACTGTTGGCATACTGCCTGGTTCAGGATGGTGTCTTGGTATAGACATTGGAAAAGGTAGAAATGATGGACTAAATCGGGTTTATGCAACGCAGATTGATGGAAATGTTTATGAATTCTTCTGGAACGGAACACAATGGATAAGGACAGCACTGGGTAATCCAAACAACACCATTTATGGTGTCTGCGTGGGTCCAGGAAGAAATGATGGTATTAACAGAATCTATGCAAGCGGGGATGGCACTCCAACAGTAGAATATACCTGGACTGGTTCTTTCTGGGATAAAGATACAGTCCAGAATGCAAATCTACAGCAATGGTTGCCCTATGTGGGGCCAGGCAGAAATGATGGAGTAAATCGTTTATATCTCCCAAACTCAATGGGTTCTACCTACACGGTTGCTGAATATACCTGGACTGGCTCTAATTTTTCAAGGTCAGATCTACCCGCGGTTGGTGGAAATCCTCTATGTATTACAATAGGTCCGGGCAGAAATGATGGAATAAATCGTCTATATGCGAGTTCAAGGGCAAAGGTATATGAGTTTACTTACCAATCAGGCACCTGGCAGACTGTGGATATAATTCCAACTTATGGAAATGAAGGTCGGTATAATATCACCCTGGGCAAAACAAAGATAGATGGAAAAAATCGTATTTATATAACCTGCTCGGGTACCCAATTCCTTGAGGTGTCCTGGAGCGGATCATCCTGGGTTGATACGGTGATTGATGCGGTATCTGCTGCTACCTGCGGAGTTGCAATCGGCAGGGGGAGAAATGATGATACAGTAAGGGTCTATGGTTGCAATAGAAATGGCGAGGTGTGGGAATTTACTCATATCCATCCTTATGTGGGTATTGAAGATGAAAATCGTAACGAATATCCATCTTTGTCAGATATTTTGAAAGTATTCCCTAATCCAACTTCAAATGGGTTGAGCATAAAATATACGCTCAATGACGAAACACTATCCGAAATCGCCATTTATGATATTACTGGAAAGAAGATTAAATTATTGTTTAAAGAGAAACAGAGTCCGGGTTCTTATGAGGTCTTCTGGGATGGTAGGGACGATTCTGGTAAAATCGTCCCAAACGGGATATATATTTTGCATTGTAGTATAGATAAGAATTTTTCGACGAAGAAGTTTGTATTTGTAAAATAATTTTTTCGGATAGCAAAAAGGAGATATTTATGAATAGAAAATTGATTTTTTTATTATTGTTGATCGCAGGAATGGTTTTTGCTATGCCCCCTAAATATCCGACAGGGGTATATCACTCCTGTATTGTTGGCCCACCGCGAGAGACACCAAAAGATTTATCCCGTGGTTCAATTGAGACCTGTGTCATTCTGGTTCAGTTTACCGACAACCGTGCGGATACTCTTAAACATACACCTGCAAGATATGATAGTATGTTCTATTCTACCGGTGTTTATTATGGTCAATATCGCCAGGGCAGTCTCAATGATTTCTTCAAAGAGAATTCATATAATCAAACTGATGTGCGTGGTGGAATCTGTGGAAACAAATGGTGGGTCTCAAATCACACTTACTCTTATTATGATGATGGAAATTATATGCTCGGCACTGGTTATCAGCTGGCACGGGATGCTGTCCAGCTTGTTGATGCAACAGTAAATTTTCATCAATATGACTTAAATAATGATAATCATATTGATGGCGTTTTTGTGGTTCACGCAGGACCAGGTGCCGAGGATACTGGGAATCCGCATCAATGCTGGTCCCACGCAATTCCAAGTTTTAATTACACGACAAACGATGGAGTAATTATTGATGGTGCAACTAATGTTCCCGAAGTAAATCTCGTCACACCTGCACTTGATACTACACTCTGTTGTATCGGCGTTATGTGCCACGAACTCGGACACGTAGTAGGACTTCCCGACCTTTATGACCCTACACGAAACACCTGGGGTGTCGGTTACTGGAGTTTGATGGGCTATGGTGCCTGGGGTGCAGGTGGAAATACACCCTGGAGTCCTTCCCATGCGGATGCATGGTGTAAGAAGAGAGTGAACTGGCTGAGTTATACACCAATTACTTCAAATGTTACTGGTTTGCGGATTCTGGATTTAGAAACCCATCCAGTTGCATATCGCGTATGGCGTAATGGTGTAATCAATGATACATTTTTTATTCTTGAAAACCGCCAGAATAAAGGTTTTGATACTCCCTTACCCGGTCGTGGACTCTTAATATGGCATATTGACCCGCGTTATGGTGGCACATATCACAATGTTGTTGACCTTGAAGAAGCAGATGGTCGTGATGACCTTGACCATGGCTGGGGATACAGACCTGACCCGCATTATTATCATCATGAACTCGGCGATTCTGGCGACCCTTATCCGGGAGATAGTAATAAAACAATGTTCGGTCCTAATACTTATCCCTCAAGCAATAGCAATTATGGTGTTCCAACAAATGTAACGGTCCGTAATATAACAATTGTTGGTGACACGGTGATTTGTGATGTGATCGTTAATACAACAGAAATAAACGAAGGAAATAATACAAACAACAAAGATATAATTATATTCCAGAATCCAGCGAAAGGTATGCTGATAATTAAATATAACTTTCTCAAGGCAGAGAATATTGTTGCAGAAATTTATGATGTCTCTGGACGAATGATCGAAAGATTATTTTCTCAGAAGTTTTCCGGAACCGGTACCATAAGGGTTAAACCAAAGAATCTGTCCTGCGGTGTCTATTTCTTGAAGATTAAAAAAGAAGTAGCAGGAGAGATTCATAAATTTATCTATCTTGGAACATAAATTAACGTCTTAGTTTGTTTTGCATTAGTCAGTGTATAAATATAATTGCAAAATGGTACCGATTTCGTGTCTTGAAAAAGGTTATCTTTTCTGCATAATTACGCATTGATGTAATAAGTTTGTGAAGGAAAAAAGGAGGCTGTCAAAAAATGAGAAAGGATGCTAAATCAAAAAAAATTCTTCTTACTGGCGTGGCAGGTTTCATTGGATACAAAACTGCCGAAATGCTTTTAGAAAAAGATTATTATGTGTATGGAATTGATAACCTTAATGATTACTATGATGTAAGACTGAAGGAGTGGCGACTGTCACAATTAAAGAAGTTTAACAATTTTAATTTTGCAAGGATTGATATAGAAAATTTATCAGCATTGAAAAAGATTTTTGTCAAAAATAAAAATTTTGATGCGGTTATAAACCTTGCTGCACGGGCGGGTGTGAGATATAGTATGAAAAATCCTGCAGTCTATATGACTACCAATGCATTGGGAACGCTGAATTTATTAGAATTGATGAAAGAGCATAATATCAAAAAAATGATTCTTGCTTCAACTTCTTCTTTGTATGCAGGACAAAAAATGCCTTTCAAAGAAGATCTGCCGGTAAATACCCCAATCTCCCCTTATGCGGCATCAAAAAAGGCAGCGGAATCTATTGCCTATTCCTATCACTATCTTTATGATATGGATATAATCATTTTGAGATATTTTACGGTTTATGGTCCAGCAGGCAGACCGGATATGAGCGTTTTCAGATTTATTAAATGGATTGATGAGGGAAAAGAATTAATTCTTTATGGTGATGGAACTCAGAGCAGGGATTTTACCTATGTTGATGATATTGCTGACGGAACGATAAGGGCGCTCAATGTTAATGGCTTTGAAATAATAAACCTTGGAAATAGCACACCCCATAGTTTAAATGAATTGATTGTGTTGATTGAAAAAACAATAGGCAAAAAGGCGCGGGTTATTAAAAGACCATTTGCCAGTGCTGACTTGAAGGCAACCTGGGCAGATATAAAAAAGGCAAGATTGTTAATGGGCTGGAAGCCAATGGTCAGCCTTGAACAGGGCATAGAGAAAACAATTGAATGGTATGAGAAAAACAGAGGTTGGCTCAAAAATATTGAAATTGATTTATCAAAATAGTGTGTTAACTCAAAATTATACTAAATGAAAATTGTAATAAAAAAGTTCTTGACTTTTATTAAATTATAAATATAATTTATCATATGATTTTTTAAAAATTTCTGCTAAGGTGTCTGTTCTCAAACCAGAAAGGAGGTGAGAAATTGAGAACATGGTTTGAGAACCTGGGTAGTAAAAAAATAATAAGTTCTAACAAGGGACACCGCGGAATAATCCGCTGGGATTCAGCGGAATGTAATAAAGTTCTGCTTTTCTTATACACTAAATGATTATCAGCACATTTGGGGTGGGAAAAACGGAACTTACTTCGTGAACAGTGAAGGTTAAACAGTAAAAAGGAGGTAAAAATGGCGGGCATATCTTCACTATTCAAGAGGTGCTTTTTCGGTTTGTTCTTTGTTCTTGCATTCCTTACAGCATTTTCTCCACAAGATAATATAGAAAACATAAACGGCATTGGTGCAGAATATGAGGGATGGTTTAATAAGGTGATTAGTGATATAAAAGCGAGTGAATATGAGATTAGATGGCAGGAAAGGTATGGTGAGTATCAATCACCGAACAGGGCACAGAATTTGAGGTTCAGTTATTATTCTGACGGTTTCAAGGTTAAGCCAAGGGAAGATGGTGATAAGTGGGTTGTTCAGATAAGTTTAAAAGGATATGGCAGAAAGGAGATAAAAAAATACATAGGTGATAGACTTGTGGTTGAGAAGAACAGGGGATATGTGAGAGGTAATGGGATAGATATTAGTTTTGAGAATAATGAGGAAGGGATGAGGGAGGATTTTATCGTTTATGACCGACCAAAAGGAAAAGGTGAACTTATACTTGAGTTTGATGTGCAGATGGATAGGGTTCAGATGGGGGTGAATGATAGGGGAATGAGTTTTGTTATGGATGTATCAGGTGGTGCAGAGGTATTAAATTATGGAGATATGAAGATAACGGATAAAGAAGGTAAGGAGATAAGGGGAGAGTTCAGGTTAATAAGTGAGAGCGGATTTGCGATAGTTGTTTATGATAAAGATGCGGTGTATCCGATAGTTATAGACCCGTTATCTTTAACCCCGAACTGGACTGGCGAATCAAATCAGGCAGGTGCTTGGTATGGTTTTTCCGTCTCCACTGCGGGTGATGTGAATGGTGATGGATATTCGGATGTGATAATAGGGGCTCCAAATTATGACAATGGTCAGACCGATGAGGGTCGTGCTTATGTCTATAATGG
>JBDRVV010000047.1 GCA_039802005.1 candidate division WOR-3 bacterium | reverse complement strand
ACTGGTAAGGGAACGAGCGATATCCGATCCGATTTATTTTCTTGAGACCGCAGGCACCAGAGTAATCATTGATGAGGTCCAATATGTGCCGCAAATTCTTCCATACATCAAAATGCTAATTGATAAAGATAGAAAAGTGCGTGGCCGTTTTATATTAACTGGTTCTTCCCAATTAAATCTAATTAAGGATTTGGCGGAAACGCTTGCCGGAAGAATAGGTGTTCTCGCTTTATTACCTTTTTCAATTGAAGAGCAGAAAAAAATACCAGGGGTTAAAAGAAAGTTGAAATATAATAAAGACCATTTCGTTTACTCTTGCCTACATGGTTCTTTTCCTGAGGTGAACATATACAATAAGTTGGATGTCTATCGCTGGTATGCTAGTTATGTTGCAACCTATCTTGAAAGGGATATAAGAGCGCTTTACGATATAGGCAGTTTACGAGAATTCCAAAGATTTTTGCAATTACTGGCGAGCAGGTGTTCCCAAATTCTTAATTTGAGTAGCCTGGCGAGTGATTTGGGTGTGGCAGTCAATACTGTTAAGAGATGGCTCTCGGTGTTAGAGGCGAGTCAAATCATTTATCTTTTAGCGCCTTACTATCAGAATTTTGGGAAGCGAATAACCAAAAGTCCAAAAATCTATTTTTTGGACTGTGGATTGGTTTGTTATCTTGTTGGTATTAGAGATGCCCAAAATTTGTTGCAGGGGCCGATGGCGGGTGCGCTTTTTGAAAATTACATAATACAGGAAACAGTCAAAGCATTTTTCAATCAGGGGATAATGCCCAATTTGTTCTATCTAAGAACACACAATGGATTAGAAATAGACCTGTTGATTGAAAAGGAACAAAAAATATTTCCTTTTGAAATAAAGATGACTAAAACTGTAAAATTAGATATGGCTGCGCCAATTAGAAGATTGAAAACGATATTTCCGAAACTTAATATCATGGCGGGTAACATAATCTTTTTAGGCGAAGAAGAAATTCCTCTTTCGCGAGAAATCACAGCACTACCTGTTAACCAGTTTATTAATTGGCTGAAATAGTCTGATCTTCGATGCGGGTCAGCATTTGGTCAATTGACCAAATGTTAAAATAACAAATTCTAAAAGAACGATGCTATGCTGTATTATTATTACTAATTCGACCCTTGATATTATTCTACAATTCCACAATTTTACAATTATGGAATAATGGAATGGTGAAGAATAGATTTCAAAATTTTGAAATGTTAAAACGATGGAAACTGCAACATATTTTTCCATAACCCCCTTGATTTTCTATTAGATATGAATAGAATTTTTTTGAGTAGGATTTTTCAGAAAGTGTAATAAAAAGATTCTTTAATCCTGCATCGCCTGCTTTAGAGATGTAGTGCGATAAAGGTATGCAGTTTGGATTTTCGGGATGTTGACATATATGGGAGGTTATTATGATAAGGGCAACAGCAGTCAATGGAAGTCCGAGGATGGATATGGGTTACACCGCAAGGATTCTCAATCCTTTTGTTGAAGGAATGAAAGAAGCAGGTTGTGAAACCAAAAATTTTTTTGCCAGCAAACTAAAGGTCAAATCCTGTGTACGTGGCACAATGTATTGCTGGTATGAAAACCCCGGACAATGTTTTATCAAAGATGATATGCAATTACTCTATCCTGTCTTGAAACAATCAGAAATACTTATTCTTGCTTCACCAGTTTATATCCCTTTGCCTGGAGCAATGCAGAACATATTAAATCGTCTTTGCCCATTACTTGAACCTGTGCTTGAGTTTCGTAGTGGTAGGACACGTGCACGATTGCGCAATGATGTGAAAATTGAAAAGATGGTACTTATTGCTACCTGTGGTTGGTGGGAAAAGGAGAATTTTGATACACTTATTAGAATAGTGAGAGAACTGGCTGAGGATGCAAGTGTAGAATTCTCCGGTACAGTACTCAGACCCCACGCCTTCTTAATGGAACAGAATGGCAAATTGACCGCGCATGGAAAGGCGGTTCTGGCGGCAGCAAAAACAGCAGGAAAAGAATTAATAATAAACGGAGAGATAAAAAGGGAGACCCTTTTTATTGCATAATTGACCAATTTTACTAAATCATGGGTCTTTTCTAAGGACCATCCTTATGAAAGAAGATATGCTTTCAAATATTTCTCAATCGCCTGTTGCAAATGGAATCCAGCATCACCGTAATCATCAGCATCCAACATAATCTTTACTCTCTTTAAATCCTGTTCTGCCTTTTTTGCCAATCCTTGGGTAGAATGGATTCTTCATCCATACAGAACTTTTCCTTTCTCTAATATTTCTTTTATAAATGGGTCGCGAATCTTACACAGATATTCAACTTCGCTGGGCAATAAAACAATGGATGAGAATGCTATGGGTTCTTTCAGATTGACAAGGCGTCGCACTCTAATGCGACGGTCAATCGGTCTTTCATCGGTTTCTTTGATAATGAGTATGTCTATGTCACTCTCTTTATCTTGTGAACCATAGGCATAAGAACCAAAAAGGATGATTTTCTGGGGATTATAAGATTTTTTTATTCTTTCAACAAGTTCGTCAATAATTTTATGCATCTTCTTTTGATTCATTTATGCCTGCCTCTCTGTGTAAACAGAGTATTATCCATTAACTCAATTATAGTCAATTCAATCAATGTGTTAATAAGTAGTTTTGAAATGGGATGAGGCAATGTGTCGAATCTTAACATTTTACATTTTCCCCATTTACACCATAAAAAAATTCCTCCCCTTGCGAAGTGGTTAGACCGCAGGTCGTCCCGCCTTCATAAGATTAGGCGGAACGACCTACAGGTTTATCAAAGGAGATAGATTTTTCACCGCATTCTAAATCCAATCGGTAGTAATTTTGTATGGTTCATTATTCTTCGTTGCTTGTTTGTTCGGGCATATAGATTTGCCAATGTATACTCATCCTGGTCAATTTCAACATTACAATTTTGCGTAGCAAGCCATTCCCTTGCTTCTTCTCGGTTGAATGTGTTGAATTTTATCCGTGCGAGAAGTCTGCCGTCACGGATGAAAGCCTCATCAATCTCGCCAAGTTTCAGATTGGTTGTAAATACAAATAGCGCCGATGTATCAATAAATCCGGAACTGAAATTCAATATTCTCACGAGTTCCTCATTCCTGCTTTTTCCAGAAGTTAGGAGCCAGTCTGAATCTTCAAAAATTAGCAGATTATTATCAAGGCAATGGTTTACATTAAGCGCATAAACACCCCAGCCCAGGAAATAATAAACATCCTTGATTTTCCTCTTCTGGTAAAATTTACTCACGAGCCTTCGTATATAATAACTTTTTCCGGTTCCGGGAACACCCTCAAGAATAATTATTCTGCCACAATAGTTATCTTTTTCAAGCACTTCCTCAAGGGCCTCAAGATGGATGCGGGTTTCATTTTGATAATTTGTCAACGGAATAATTTTATCATATTTTTTAGGAAGTTTCATGGTGAATGCGTAATCAGAACATTTTTGGTCAAGAAAACATCGCCAGAGAATACGGATACCATCGTCAGTTTTTGTGTCCATCTCGTTTGTTAATTTTTCTATTTTATCTTTATAAAATGCATAAATCTCACGACGCTCAGAAAAGATTGTGATAATCATATCGTTATCCCGGAAATTGACAAGAACATAATCCTTCCATTGATTTTCAAAAAGCATTTCAATCGTATGTTCTTCAATAAAATACTCTATGCAATAGAGGGGTTCCTGATATCCGAGAATCCGTTTAACATTATCAACTCTATTTTTTGGATCGAGTAGGTATGGGACATATATTCCGGTGAGACAATAGGGTTTTCCCGTGATAAGCGGAATAATATGATGCGGATTGTAAGAAACTTCGCTCAGGTATTTTATCAGCAATAGTTCAAAATTTTTTGTTGGAATTAACTTCATAATAAACCTCCTTTCAGTCTTCCTTTTTCTGAGTTTTAAATCCTACATGCCTCGGATGAATACTGATAACTTTTCTGGTTTCTTTTTCAGCAAATTCCTGTAGGGCGGACATCGTTAAATGTGGCAAATTATTCTGGGCACAGCATAATGAAGCATTGAGAATTTGGCTATAATTAACAATCCCAAGATTTTTCTTTAATTCGTATGCTATTGCTTCGCAGGTGGCGGTCTTGCCTGTCCCGGGTGGTCCATAGAAGAGCATTGTCGTTCCTTTTCCATATTTTATTGTATCAGATAATCCCCACTCTTCCATCACGAATCTTAGATTTCTTGCCTGATATAGTGCTTGTTCAATCACCTTCTGTTTGTCAGCGTCAAGCACAATTTGGTCAAACGAAAGTAATGGTTTGCGTATCGTCAATATTTCGCCAAATCGTCTGAATGGAAAACCTCTATGAGAAAATTTTATTTTTTGTTTATCTGCTTTATCTTCGTGCTTTTCTTCACTTCCAATTATGCCCTTTATCGCGGTATCCGTGAGCACGAATTCACTTTTAAAAATAAGTGGATGCTCTTCGCGTTCTGTTATTTGAATGAGCCCTTTCTCCAGCAGGCTATTAATCAGGTCTGCTTTCTCTATGAACTTATCAGGAGTATATCCTAATAGTTTAAGTTGTTCTGTGCCTCTACTGGTTTGATATCTCGCCCTAGTGCTTATTTCGTCAAAAAACATATTTAGAATGATATACTTTTCTTCAATTCCCAGATTGTATGATTTTGCCAAGTCTTCAATGGGAAGTTTAATTCCGTCGCATTCAGCCCTGCTAATAATTTTTTCCAGTTCTTTTTCTGTCTCTCTTATTCGGTTTTCTATGCAACTGAGTCTTTTTTGTAACTTGCTTAGTTCATTTTTATCATAATGGAAATCAAACTCTCGGTCCATAAGCCTGTGAGCCAATTCTGTTCTCTGCTCAAAAAGGTGATGCAATTTATACGCCTTTTCAAGGTATTTTGATTTTAGGTCTGTTTTTTTCATATTATCCTCCTTTTTTTAAACGAGATTTCCTATATATAATACGGATTTGAAACCCAAAAATTCACAATGAAATGCACATAAAGCCCCCTTTTTTAAAGCCAGTTGCTCTGAGAATCCCTTCTCAGCATAATAAGACCTTTAGTTCTATTTTGCACATATAAAGATTCCCCCATATATATACTCATTTGAGGCTACAAGATTACAATCTCTTGTCATACAGAACATCTGCAGCTCAAATTTCCTGTCCTGAAAATCTCTCTCTCACATATATAAATAACGAAAAAAACTCCTAAAATTTAAGAATTTCCGGTCTAAATCTTCCTTCTATGTCTTTTCCATATATTATACAAACATGAGGCAAAAATTTTTAGTATTAGAGAAAACTGCACAAATTTTGTGCAGTTGTTGATTGTTTTAGCAATTGTACCTTTCAATAATTGAAAATGGGCACTATTGACTTTCTGCAGAAAACAGATATAATCATAATGTTTAGATGATTATCAGGAGTGCCACGAAAAGAAGGTGGGGAAATTAATTTTAACCCAAATACCTGAAACACAGGCATTGGGTCGCCAGCATTAAGTGCTGGTTATAATGTATAAAATCATATAAAAAGGAGGCATTCATGTATAAAGAAATACCAAATTTTTCGGCACGGATAATCAACACGATTGAAGACTATGTGCAATTCTATCATACCAGATCTTATATTGTTCAAAAATCAGATACCTATGGTTATCTTGAAAACAATCGTCAGAAGGTAATTGAACTAATGAACCTTTGTGGATATAGAAAACTTGAAAAGTTTTGTATTCACCGCAATATGTGGAATTCCCTTGACCGCCGGATACCACGAGTCTATCTTGAAACAATCGGTGTGGATTTGGAGGTACTAAAATTCGCAGTAGAGGTGGACAGGCAGGAATACGAAAGCGTCCTGCGGTTACCAAGGTCACCAAAAGCCGGCACAATCAGATACATGGCAGGTGTATATGGCAGTTATAAATTTCCGGACAACATTTCGGAAACGGATGCGATAATTATGCTACAAGCATATTCACGGGAGAATCACTTCCAATGTTGTATAAATTATCGCGATGTTATTACTATCTGGATTGACCCGAACGGCAAAATCAGTTATACTTACTATGAGCCAAAGATTGAAATCAAGAAACGCGAGGTATTAATCTCTACGGGGAACCAAAAGGTAGGCAGGTCGTTCCTGAAATAGTATTTACTTTGCCGAACACCATCCAGATTAGAAACAGAAAAAAATTTATGTTCAATACTATTTAAATTATAAAAACTTCGGCTTGAACCATTTGCTGAGTCTATGGTAAATGGAAAATACAAAATCTATTATTTTTTTATCAAAGAATCTTAATAATAGATTAGTTGAATTCCAGAGTTTTTTTAGAATCTGTTAGGATATAGTTTTTTAATTTACCTGACCAACGCAACTTTTCTGATAATAACTCCTGGGCGTGTTTTTATTTCAATAAAATAAACGCCGTTCTTTATTGATTCAGGCAGAACAAAGATTCCTGAGTTGGCTTCAATTGTGGCAGCATAAACCTTTCTACCAGTTGCGTCGTACAAAGTAATTAAGCAATTATCAGATAGCTGAGCAAATTTCAATTGACCACGGGTCGGATTGGGAATGATTATCACATTATTATTTACGCTGCGTCTATTATATTCTTCTATTTTGAGTGCAGATTGCAGTGTGCGCCATAGGTTCAATCTGCCCCAGCCATAGGTGTTATTTGGATAGCCCCCGTAATATATTGAATCAGCATTATCAAGAAAGAGATTATACAGTTGGGTTACGGTGAGATTTGGTTTTGCCTGGCATAATATTGCAACACCGCCTGCAGCATGAGGATTGGTCCAAGAAGTTCCGTTCATTACTGCATAACCGCCATTATTGTAACTTGACCTGATGTTCACACCCGGGGCAACGATATCGGGTTTTGTCAGATTCCAGTCTCTTCTGAACCAGTAGATTGTATCATTCCATGGGGGTGTGTCTGGTGCAGGACCGCGGGACGAAAATGGAGCAATATAATCAAGTGAATCAGTGGCACCACAACCTAAGACAAGTGGATAATTACCCGGTGGATTGCAGGTTCCCTGGCCTGGTCCACTTGAACCAATTGAGCATAACCCAAGAATGCCAATTGATTTCCAGGTCAGACACATATTCCAGAAGTGGAGGTCATATATATTTGAGGTGCCCCAGGAGTTTGAAACTGCTCTTATATCAACTCCAGAATCTACTTTCAGATCTGCGATCCACTCCATACCTGCATCAATCCAGGCATATTGAGCAGAGCCATATTGGTTAAATATTTTGGCTACGACAAGCTTCGCACCGGGTGCGACACCAATGTCATTACCAAAAGGACCAAATCCATCACCACCGCAGATGATACCTGCAGCAAATAATCCATGTCCATTATCATCATAGGGCTGGGTTTGGCCATTCACACAATCCTTCCAGTATCCGCTCCATTTTCCACTCAAGGCAGGATGTGTAAAATCACAACCAGTATCAAGAATCCCTATCAACACATTATCGCCAGTATAACCTGCATTCCAGCATGAATCTGCCCGCACCTTTTTGATATTCCATCCTGTATCTCTAAAATCGTCTGATATTTCGTAGGGTGGTAGATTTGCGATTCCATTATGCAGAATATATTTGATATCATTTCTTTTGAATAGCGTTTTGATAATTCTTTTTGTTGCGGTGATATGAAGTCCGTTAAAGACCCAGAATTGTTTTATCTCTCTTATTTCTTCAGGAAAAGCGCTTAAATAATCAATCAGTTCTTTTTGACTGCTATGTGCAATCTCTCTAAAAATCTCCGCCTTTTGTTTTATCTGAAGATTTTCTACCTCTGCATAAGGATATTCAGCATTCATCACTATGATTGCTGTCAAATAATCATTGTCATTTAGATTTTCAATCTGAATTTGTAATTCTTTGCTTATTATCGCTGATGAAAGAAAAAAACATAAAAAAACTCCCATTTTTACCTCCCCATATTAATTATTATAAATATTTTATTTTTACTGTCAATAGTTGAAAGACTGCAGGTGATTACATCAAGGTGTATTAGAATTTGACTGATTTTAGAAACATGATCCATATTTCATCCCGGGGGATGGGGTGGTCATCCCCCGGGCTCCAAAAGGGGGTTGGGAGAAGAAATGAAGCAACATGAATCAAGTTACCTGGTAAGAAGCGAGTGTGGATACAGGAAATTAGAAGTTCGGTTTGATTCATACAACCAAATTCTAAATTCACAATTCCAAACCCACTCCCTCAACCAATTTCTATCATTCCAAAAGTACTACCTTCTCTACTTTATTAAAGCCACCCGCAGCTAACTTTACAAAATACACACCCGCAGCAAGTTTACGACCTGTATCATCCTTGTTATCCCAGATGAGTTCATATTGCCCTGGCTTAACATCTTCATCAATCAATATCCGCACCTTTCTACCCATAACATCATAAACAATAAATTCCACACGCACCGGCTCAGGAACGGAATATCTTACATGAACATTCCCCCGGACCGGATTTGAAACCGAAAAGGCAAATTTAAGTGAGCCTTTTGGCTTCTGCTCCACTGCACCAACTGGCCGAATCTGGAACGAATAATAACCATCGTTCGGTGCACCAACCGGATCACAGCCCGAATTCGGTGTTATCCACTTATCACGAGCCCAGAGATAATAATGAACAGTTGTATACATTGTCTGGGATGGAATCGTTGCCTGATAGATATTGTTTCCTTGATGGGTCATAGAAAGTCTCTGCCAGGCACCAGAATTTATCCGGTAATACAGATACACAGAATCAACACCACTTATGTCGGTAATCGTTGAGCGCACCGGGAATGGTCCGGTAAATGATGTATCAGTCCACCTTGTCGTATTACTAAAATAAGGAGGTTCGTTATCAGTCGGCACAAGAATTCTAAAATCATCAATCCACCAGTCCGCATAATCATTAAAGAATGTATAGGCGTCAACAGCATAACGAATCTTCACATTATTGCTGATATAAGATGATAATGATATCTCCGCCTCTCTCCAAGGGATTGTATCACCATCCATCCAGTTATACCGCCACAATCTCGTCCAGGATGTTCCCCCATTCGTTGAGATATGTATCACCGCACTATCAAGGAATATGCCCTGTTCAAACCGATATTTATGCCAGAACTTTAGTATAGGATTTGTGAACGGAGTGAGGTTGACACTATTTTTCAAAGTGAGCGTCATTATGTTATTATTGACAGTGCCGCTATATGCAGAATGCGTTGGTGAGTGGTAATTATTCGTCACCCAGTTCCAGTTCCCAGTCTTATCCCAGTAATATAAGAAACTATCAAGACCTGAACCATATTCAAAATCATCTTCATATATTGCATAAGGCGGTGGTGGAGTGCCAATCTGGATTGAATAAAAGACTGTATCATCAAAATCAAGGGAATCATGGGGACCATCAGAATGGAGAATCAAGCCAATCTTTGCAATATGTCCCTGAGGAGTGAGATTGTGGGCAGTGAATGTATAAGGATTGCTTGAATTTGAACCTGTACCCTGGGGCGGGATTGTTCCAAAATTGAAAAACCCATTGTTGATTGTGACAAAGTTATCATAAGACCTTAAAGTTCCAGTTGTATTATTCCCTGTCACACCACCAAGATTTTTTACACTTACAACCATCCTCACGGTCTCACCGGGTTCAATTAGACCGTTGTTGTTTCCCCCAGGTGGTGGGTCGGTTATCTGGGTACTTAATATTGAAATATAGGGTTGGTTTACCGTCGGTGTTGCCTGAACTGCCTTCCAGACATTGAGCCTTCCCCAGCCATAATTGTTATTCGGATATGGTGCACCCTGTGAAGGTGTATCAACATTATCAAGGAGTATATCATAAATTACATATGGTGAGAGAGTAGGATTTTTCTGACAGATTAATCCTATAGAACCAGCAACATGTGGTGTTGCCATTGAGGTGCCATTCCAGGATGCATATCCACCTCCGGGAATGCAGGAATAGACAGCAACACCGGGTGCAGAAATCTGGGGTTTTGTTAAATTCCAGTCACTCCTTAACCAGGTTGACGGATTATTGAATGGTGGCTGGTCTGGTGCAGGACCCCGGCTTGAAAAACTGGCGATTGCATCAGTGCTGTCCGTTGCGCCGACACCAATCACGTTTGAGTAATTTCCTGGAACACCGACAGTGCCGGGGTTAGGACCGGAATTCCCATTGGCGAATACCGGGACAATACCAATAGAGATATATGTTCTTGTTATTGGATAAAAAAATGTGTCGGCACCGCTTGAACCTCCCCAGGAGTTTGAAACTGCCTTTATGTCAACCGAATCCTTTAAATCTGCCATAAATTGCAAACCTTCAGCACACTGGGCATATGAACCAGAACCTCCTGAATTGAGAACCTTTGCTGCAACGAATTTGGCATTGAATGCCACACCAATATCCTCTGAAAACGGACCTGGTCCATCACCACCCATAATCGTGCCCATACAATGGGTGCCGTGATTATGGTCATCATAAGGTGTTGTTGAAGGCGGCAAACCAGAGGCAACCTTCCAATATCCTGACCACTTACCCTGTAATGCAGGATGGGTATAATCAACACCAGTATCGGTCTCCCCAATGATTATGCCCTGACCGGTATAGCCCGCAGCCCAGCAGGAATCCGCTTTAATCTTTCTTATTCCCCAGGTTGTTGCCCGTGATGAAATTGCAGGTGCATAATCTCCATCAATAATACGGACTTCACCATTATGTGAAATCCAGCCCACATCCGGGCGTTTGGCAATTTCAATAATAATATCTGGTTTTGCCTCAAGGTGGAAACCATTTATCACCCAGAAGCGCTGATGGACTTTTGCATCGGTCCTACCTGATAACCATTGAAGCAAAGGAGTCTGACTGAGTTCCGCAATCTCACGATAGGTCCTTATCCGCTCTTTGATAGGATACGCCTCCATCTCCCGGTATGGATATCCCTCCCTCATTATTACGATACAGGAGACCATTTCATCTGGTGTCGCCTTTATGATTTGCGTGTTGAGTTCCGTAGTCAGTTTTCCCTGAACCGAAGGCGGCACCAGCACCGCAATAAGACTTAAGAATAGAAACATAATACCCCCTTTCACTATTAGTATAACTTAAAAGATGTCCCAAATTATAATAATTATCCACCAAAATAGCATAAAATTTCAGCACTTTTAGTGCTAAATTTAATTATTGACAATTTGTAAAATTTTTGTTATTATTTTTCCGCGAACTGCAAATGAAGATAGAGCTCAGAACAAAACTAAAGGCGATTGAAGAATATCAGACAGAGAGGAATCTCAAAACTGTAGCAGAGAGATATAAAATCCACTATGCCACATTGAGTAGATGGATAAAAAAATTTAATGAGAATAAAGTTCTGTATCATCGCCCCTGGAATCGAATATCACCAGAAATTGAAAAAATGGTAATGTTATTGAAAGAAAACAATCCAGGAATAACTCTACACCAGGCAAAGAAAAGTTTAATGGAAAAAGGAATTCATATCTCCATAAAGGGTATATATGATATCTGGAATAGATATGGCCTTACCCAAAGACTTGTTGATGACCCATTCTCATTTTTTGTTCAGGGAACTCCGGAAACAAAGATTTGTCTTGAATATGTCCGTTATCTGTTAAAAAAAGAACTTTCAAATGAAGTTTTGAAAAAAGCAGCGGGGATTTTAAATTCGCTGCCTGGTTTTCCGTCTAATTATGATTATATTCTTGAGCAAATTCCTGAAGATTTACTCTCTTTAAGAAGAAAATTTGATAAATTGTATAATCAGTTTCTAAAAATTCCCACACCGGAGTTTTATAAAAAGATTCATAAATTACGTTTGCAGTTTGAAAAGGAAAATTTGTATTATTCAGCAATCATTGCAGGACTTTCTGAGATCCTTGCTCTGCACTGGATGCGCACACCAGAAAAAGAAATAGAATTGAATCACCACTTAAAAAGACTAAAAGGTAGACTTCGTGACCCAATTTTAAATTTTCAATTGACCTTCCTGGAGGCAACAGCAAGGACAGAGATTATGGACACTGCTATAGCGAAAAGATTGACACAAAAAGCCCGTCGGTTACTCAGAAGACTTCCCTATGCCTCTTTTTATGAATCCTATGGTGATTTGGCGACATTTATGGGTGACTACAAGACAGCGTTAAGATATCGATTAAGAGCATTGGAAATGGCCAAAGAAGAAGAAGAAAAAAACCGCCTTTATTTTAAGTCTGCTTTATGTTTAACAATTGACGGCAAGTATCGTGAGGCGCTGAAGTATCTTAAGCTCGCAAAAATAGATTACAAAAAAAAATATTATGATTCTTACAATCTTACCCACACCCTTGCAAGTTTTGGTCTGGGCAAATTAGAAAAAGCAGAATTTTTTATCCAAAAGACACTGGAAAAATCAGAAAAGGAACACTTTCGTAATGCAATCTTTACTGCTATCTGCTGCCTGGCAGCGATAAAAATGGCTTTAGGCAATATTGTTGAATCCGAACAATTATTAAAAGAATATCTCCCACTTATGAAAAAGTTTAATATACAAAGGGAGACATTGATAATGCAGTTTCTGTTAGAAAAAAAGATAAAAAAATTACATACTTTACCAACTGTTTATATATTACATTTAATCAAGCAGGCAAAGGATAGTTTAAAAGAGCGCGATTATATAAAAATCTTTGAATTTGCTGCAAAATACGGACTCACAGGTTATCTACATCGCTGTTTGTTTTTTGTACCTGAGTTGATTTTACACCGCATAGCTCAGGGTAGGAATGTATTACTGCCCAGGTGTCTTCTTCAATTACCAATTTTTAATAAAAACTTTCCTTTCTATGAATTAAAATTTTTGGGTCCCACAATTATCTATAGAAATCAGGCTTACCTAAAAATACAATTGAATCCTCAGTTGAATGCACTTTTGATATATATTGGACTCCACCTGCGTGAGCCCGGTAATTCCATTGATTTAAATAACATTATCCAAAACTTTTGGCCCAAAAGCAAAAATCCTATAGCTCGTCTTTACTATTTGCTCGTGCAATGCCGTGCGATTCTGAAACTACCAACCCATTTTTTAAGCATTGAGAATGTAGGTTCCAAAAAATATCTTGTAAATAAAGGATTTTATATCTGGACTGATTATAACTATTTCCAGATTCAATTAGCCCAGGCAAAGGCGCTGGAGCGTGCAGGGGAATGGAGTTTCGCTCGTAAAGAATATTTAAAGGCATTTCAATTATTTCGGAGTGAGCCATTTAAAAAGAATTTTGATAACTGGTCAGTGGATATGAGATTTAGAATTTTGAGCCAGTTTGAGACTGAAGCGATAAATTTTGCAAAGAGTTGCCTTGAACATGGAAATAAAAATGACGCGCGAAAAATACTACAAAAAGTCTTGAAGATAATTCCGGATTCACAAGAAGTAAAGGGATTGTTGGATGGCTTGATGGTTGGATAGTTGGGTGGGTAGATGGTTTTATGGTTAATTACATTGTAGGGCAAACCTTTAGGTTTGCTTATTTTTGTTGCAAGGCTCAAGCCTTGCCCTACATTTAACAAAACCGCTAAACCAAACCCTATC
>JBDRVV010000046.1 GCA_039802005.1 candidate division WOR-3 bacterium | reverse complement strand
CACCCTTGTGTAATAAGGGCAACAAAACCGGGTTCTTTGGCAAAAAGAACAGCTGTCTCATATACCAATGATTATCAATATGATACAAAATTGTTGGAAGAGATAATTTCTGAATTTGATGGAAGGGTAAAGTTAATCGGGTTCTGGCATAAACATCCCGGCACAATGAATAACCCCAGCCTCTTGGATTTGAAGACTGTAAACAAAATCATTGAGGAAATAAAGCCCCAAGGTGATGAAAGGCTCTTCTTCTTTGCAATCACAAATGTTGTTGCTAATGAGGTCGCTCTTTATTGTTATTGCCTTAAGAATCAAGGATTTACTCCGGTGGCAACTAAAATTATAGATGATAACAGCGAAGAACTAAAGAAGATATTAGCACAAGAACCAATGGTTATCATACCAAAAAAGATTGATTATTGGAACGAACCCAAGTTTCAGTTTCACCTGACAAAAAATGGCTTTGAAAGGTTAAAAAAAGAAATTGATGCTCTAATTGCCCAAGGCTATCAGGTTGATGCCTATCACGGTAAAGAATTGAAAATTGTGATTAAAAAGGATAATGATATAATAATTTGCCAGCCACCAGTTGAATACCCTTTAAATCCGCCTCGTTTTTATAAAGATAATGCAGAGATTGTGTATAATTTGCCAATCTGGAATTCAAGTTTTATGATTGTTGATATTATAAAATTTCTTGAAAGGAGTACCTATGAAAGTCATAGTAATAAAACAAGTTTTGGCTTGTGTCGATTCATTGAAAGAACTAAAAGAGCCATTAAATCTTTATGGAATTATAAGAGAAGACGAGGGATTAATTTATGTGATACAAAGCGGTCTAGTCAACAGATATCTTCCGATTATAGGCCGTCTGCGAAATGACCTAAAAGAGGATAAATATTGCCTAGTTGGACTATTGAATGGTACAGATGTTATCTTTTATCAGAGGCAGAATAGAGAATGGGTACAGATTGAAAAGGAAACAATTGATTTGGAAGATAGATTTAAGAGAACACCCTTTCCACGACACCTTATGGATATTATCTGTAATTCTTGTGTTGTTTTGATTGGCGTCGGTTCAATGGGAAGTAGGATTACAATGGGCTTAACAAGGACAGGGATTAATCATCTTAAACTTGTGGACCCTGATATATTTTCAATAGAAAACCTCTTCAGGCATGAATGCGATTTGACTGATATTGGAAGATTTAAAGTTGAAGCAGTGAAAGAAAGGTTATTGAAGATTAATCCGCTGGCAAAAGTTGAAACCTATCCTTTTGATATATTCAAAGATAAAAAAGCAAAAGAAGAAGTATTTAAGGGCACAAATCTTGTTATCGCCACAACTGATAAAGTGTCAGTTCAATTGAAAGTTAACGATGTTTGTATAAGAAAAAACATTCCTGTCCTGTTTGCGGGTTGTTATAGTGAAGCAAGAGCAGGGGAGATACTCTATGTAATTCCGGGAGAAACAATTATCTGCTATGAATGTCTTAGAAGTAGAATACAACCCGAAGAAAAACCAAAGAAATATATTTATCACGACTCCGAGCAAGAGGAATATGAAGGTGAACCCGGCCTGAATAGCGCAATAAATTTTATAAGTGATGTCGCAGAACAATATGCTGTTGCCCTTCTTTTTAGAAAAGAGGATTGTCAAATGGCAAAGTTAATAAATCCAAAGCAAAATCTGATTTTTATTAGTGGGGCCCTTGGCAAGGGGTTCTACTGGTGGAAAGATACTTACTGTTTTTCAAGACCATTTGAGTTTGTATTTCCAAAAATGAACGGTCCCTGTCCTGATTGCGAAATCTGCCAAAAAATGATACCCTGTAAACCTAAGGGCTTATCAGAATAAAGAAAATGACGAAACTCATTGATATTCAAACGCTGTCAGTTCTATTGAGTGTTAAGCAAAAGACGATTTATGACTGGGTTCATAAGAATGCGATTCCCTATGTTAAATTGGGTAGGCTCGTAAGATTTGATGAGAATGAAATCAAAAGGTGGCTTGAGAATAAAAAAGTAAACAAGCCTTTAAGAAGAGCAATATAAAATGGTTGACTTTTCCTTTCGTTTTACTATAATTATTCAAGTAATAAAAAGAAAAACCAAGGAGGAATAGATGAGGGTATACCAGCGCAAAGGCGTATGGTATATAGACTATTCCTTCAATGGCAGAAGGGTGCGAAGGGCTGTTGGAACTTCCAAAAAGATGGCTGAACTCGCACTAAAAGAGATTGAACTGAAGATTGTGAAGGGCAAATTCCTCGGGATTGCTGAAACCAAAGAGGTGCTTTTTGATAATTTATGTGCGGAATACCTGAATTTTTCTAAAGCGAATAAAGCTGCACAATCCTATAGAAGAGATCAAGTAAATGTTAAAAATTTGCTCAAGAGTTTCTCTGGAAAATTAGTTTCAGAGATTTCTGCTTATGAACTTGAACGATACAAAAGTTTAAGAGTAAAAGAAGTTACACCGGCAAGTGTGAATCGAGAGCTCTCTTGCATAAAACATATGTTCAATAAAGCCGTTCAGTGGGGTTATCTAAAGGAAAATCCTCTGCGTTTGGTCATGAAATTTAAAGAACCGCCTGGCAGAGTTCGTTATCTTACTGAAGAAGAAATTGATAAATTACTGGACTGCTGCGCTAATCATCTCAGACCGATTGTAGTTACTGCCTTAAATACCGGAATGAGAAAGGGTGAAATCCTGAACTTAAGATGGTCAGATGTGGACTTGAAAAATCGGGTGATAACCCTGAAGAGAACTAAAAACAATGAAATACGAATGGTACCAATAAACCAGGTATTATATAATGAACTTCTGAAGATTGAAAAAAGATATGGTAGCCAATATGTTTTTGCTGATAAAAACGGCAAGCCCTATGGTGATATTAAGAATGGATTTAATCATGCACTAAAGCGGGCAGGAATATCCGATTTTCGGTTTCATGATTTAAGACATACCTTTGCATCACGATTAGTAATGGTGGGTGTTGATATAAGAACAGTACAGGAGTTAATGGGACATAAAGATATTAAAATGACAATGAGATATAGTCATCTTTCAAATCTTCATTTAAGGGAAGCAGTTAAGAAGTTAGAGTATGGCACAAATCTGGCACAAGGCATTCAAGATAAAAAAGAAGAAGCCTGAAAGTCTTGAAATTTCATTTGCGCCCGTAGTTCAATTGGATAGAACGGCGGACTCCGGCTCCGCAGGTTAGGTGTTCAAATCACCTCGGGCGCGTGCCAATTTTGCTGACAGACATCAAGCGTAGCGCAGATGGATGTCATTGCAAAATTGAGCATCCCGAGTGAAGCGAGGGATGCCAATAAATACAGATGTAGTGTTGAGCATCCCGAGTGAAGCGAGGGATGCCAATAAATACAGATGTAGTGTTGAGCATCCCGAATGGAGTGTGAGATTTCAGGATACTGGAATCATAGGTTAAGAATGGGATTGAAATATTGCAGTTATAATGTTCCGCTTTTGGCGAGAATTCACACAAAGCGGAGCAAACCTAAAGGTTTGCCCTACATTTTAAATAAAGGAGGTAACCAATGGAATTTTATGAGGTCATCAAGAAGAGGAGAAGTGTGAGGAAATATAGACCAGACCCAATACCTGAAGATGTTTTGAATCGTGTCCTTGAGGCAGGTAGGATTGCGCCTTCGGCGAAGAATATCCAGCCATGGAAATTTATTGTGATAAAAGATCCTGAGAACAAAAAAAGAGTTGCAGAAGCCTGCCGGGGGCAACACTGGATAGCAGATGCGGATGTGATTGTATGCGGGTGTGCCTTAGAAAAGATCGCCTGGGGCAGGATGGGTGGTTATATGAGTTCATTTGCAGTTGACCTGGCGATTGCAATGGATCACATCATTCTCGCCGCTGCAAATGAAGGGCTCGGAACCTGCTGGATTGGTGCATTTGAAGAGAAAAAGGTGAAAGAGCTCCTTGGCATTCCTGATGATGTTCGTGTCGTTGCCCTCACTCCTATTGGTTATCCTGCAGAGGAACCAAAGGACAGAGGTAGAAAAGATTTTAATGAAATATTTGTTTATGAAAAATACAGTTAATTGTGGTCTGTCAGGAATGTAAAAAAGAAGCAATTCTATCAAAGACTCTGCCTTATTGCCCAGAATGTGTAAGAAAAAATTTTAATTCATTACTGTCTGAGATTATAAAAATTCATAAAGAGACCAGAAAGGGATTTAATCTACCGGAAAAAATTCCCGATGACCCAAATGGTATAAATTGCACAATATGTGTAAATCAATGTAAGATAGGGAATAATAATACTGGCTATTGCGGAGTGAGAAAAAATATTCAGGGCAAAATTTCTGGTCCGAATGATGAATGGGCTTATGTAGATTGGTATCACGACCCCCTGCCTACAAATTGTGTTGCGGATTGGGTATGTGAAGGAAGTAAAGATTATGGATACAAGAATCTCGCAGTATTTTATGAGGGGTGTACATTCAATTGTCTCTTCTGTCAGAACTGGCAATTCAAAGAGAGAAAAAATAAAGCAACGGTGATGGATATTGCTCAATATGCAGACCCATTGACGAGTTGTATTTGTTATTTTGGTGGAGACCCCACACCCTTTGCCCACCACACAATTGCACTCTCTAAAGAAATCCTTGAAAGAAAAAGAAATAAGAAATTCAGGGTCTGCTGGGAAACGAATGGCTCAATTGCACCCAACTTAATGAAAGAATGGGTTGAAATTGCACTTAGAACAAATGGGTGTATTAAGATTGATTTAAAAACATTTTCCGAAGAATTGAATATTGCATTATGCGGTGTATCAAACAATAATACAAAAGAAAACATAAAGCTTGTTGCAGACTACATGGAAAAAAGGGAGAAACCACCGATTCTTGTTGTCAGCACACTTTTGGTTCCGGGTTATATTGATGAATATGAGATTACGGAAATGGCAAAATTTTTGAGTTCGATCAATACAAAAATTCCCTGGTCCTTCTTGGGTTTTTATCCCCATTTTTATTTTAATGATCTTCCCCAGACACCAAGAAGACAAGCGGACCAGGCCTTAAAAATTGCTGAAAAATATGGTATGAAAAATACCCGTATCGGTAATATCCATCTTCTGATATGATGATTTCACTTTATCTCTTGACTTTTCTTGAATTTTTTATATAATAGTTTGTATTTATTGTTCTTTGAAATTTCCAAACTCATCAAGAGAGGCTGAGGGACGGGCCCTGCGACGCCTCGGCAACCGGCTCCAATTTTGGAGCGTCTCGGTGCCAATTCCCGCCCGAATAGGGAGAGATGAGTGTTAACTCAAAAATAAGACCTTCCTGAATTCGGGAAGGTTTTTTGTTTACCCACTCATCCCCCTGCTTAAATATAAATTCTAAATCCGAAGCACCGAAAGATTTGTAGGTCGTCTCTCGGTTTAGAAATGCGAAAAGGTTTGGTTAGAGGGTTTGGTCGGTGAAGAATGAAAAAGAATCTCCAAATCGCTTTTCGCAACTGCATACTTTGTGCTTGGGGTTTGGGATTTGGAATTTTTTATAATAAAGGGGGTATTATGCAAAAAACCATTGATGAGATAAATGATAAAATAAAAAAGGGAAAGGCAGTAGTATTTACTGCCGAAGAGATCATTGATGTAGTAAAAGAGAAAGGGATAAAAAAAGCTGCAAAAGAGGTTGATGTTGTTACTACAGGCACCTTTGGTCCAATGTGTTCTTCGGGTGCATTTATAAATCTCGGGCATACCAGACCGAGAATGAGAATAACCAAGGCATGGTTGAATGATGTTGAGGTATTCTGTGGGATTGCGGCAGTAGATTTATATATCGGTGCAACCCAGATACCTGATAATGACCCGGCAAATAATGAATATCCTGGCAAATTTAAATATGGGGGCGGCCATTTGATTGAGGACTTAGTTACTGGTAAGAAGATAAAGATAAAAGCACTATCTTATGGAACAGATTGTTATCCGAGAAAAGAATTAAAAGGCGAATTTACAATAAAAGAAATAAATGATGCGTTTCTTTTCAATCCCAGAAATTGCTACCAGAACTATAATGTTGCTGTCAATCTTGGTAAAGAGAAAATTCATACATATCTTGGAATATTAAAACCAAATTTAGGCAATGCTAATTACTGTTCTGCAGGTCAATTATCACCATTATTGAATGACCCTGATTACTTAACGATTGGTATTGGAACAAGGATATTTTTGGGAGGCGGGATAGGCTACATAGTCTGGCATGGAACACAGCATGACCCTTCAGTTCCAAAGAATGAAAAAGGTATCCCAACGAGTGGTTCGGGAACAATTGCAGTTATTGGAGACCTGAAACAAATGAAACGAGATTATCTCAGGGGAACATCAATAATCGGTTATGGTGTGAGTCTAAGCGTGGGTATTGGAATTCCTATTCCTATTCTTAGCCAGGAAATTTTACAGCACACCTGTGTTACAGATAGCGACATAATTGCACCAATTGTTGATTACTCTTATGATTATCCAAACCTCACGGGAAAGATAATCGGAGAAATAGACTATGCATCACTGAAAACCGGTAAGATTAAGATTGGTAATAAAATTGTTCCCACATTTCCAGTTTCAAGTTATCATATGGCAAGGAAAATAAGCAGGATTTTGAAGATATGGATAAAATCAGGCAGATTTTATTTAACCAATCCGGTTGAGAGATTGCCTAATAGGGAATCAGGGATAAAATTCAAGCCATTCAGAGGAAAATACAAATAAGGAGAAAAAATGCAAATTTCAAAAAAAGTTGTTTTACATTTCCCGGAGAATCTGGTTGAAAAACCTATCACCTATGAACTTGTGAAAAACTACGATATTGTGTTTAATATTCTAAAGGCAAAAATTGCTATTGATGGTGGCGAAGGGTTATTGCTATTAGAACTTACAGGAACAGAAGATAATTTAAATAAAAGTTTGAAATACCTAAAAGAGCTCGGTGTTAAGACAGAACCACTTACCAGGGATATCATATGGTCAAAGGAATATTGTGTAATGTGTGGATTATGCTCAAGCATCTGTCCGAGTCATGCATTCTATATAAAAACACCCGAAATGAAAATAGAATTTGAACCAGAAAAATGTATCGGTTGTGAAGAATGCCTTAAGGTATGCCCTTATAATGCTGTCAGATTGAAATTGATATAATGAAAACGAATCTTTACATACCACGGTCATACCGTAATTGCTGTCTTAATAAACGTTTTGTAAGGTTTGAAATTAGGCAAAAGGAGAGTGATTTATTTATTCTTGCAAAAAGCGAGCTAACAATTCAGGCACATAAGACACTTTCTGAATTGCGTGCACAGATAGAATCATATATTGAAATAGATAAAAATTTTCTGACATCATTAAAACCAATTGAAATTCTTGATTCGGCCCCTGAAATAGTAAAAGAAATGGCAAGGGCTTCAAAAAAATTTGGTGTGGGACCAATGGCATCAATAGCAGGTGTGCTTAGTGAAAGGGTATGTAGAAACCTCCTACAATATTCAGATGAAGTCATTGTTGAAAATGGTGGTGATATTTATATCATAAATAAAGAGCCCGTAACACTTGCCATATACGCAGGTCATTCGCCTCTTTCAATGAAAATTGGAATTGAAATTGAAGCACATCCAGAAGGAATTGCAGTCGCCACTTCTTCAGGCACGGTCGGTCATTCATTGAGTTTTGGTAATGCGGATGCGGTAACGGTAGTATCAAAAAATGGTAGTTTTGCTGATGCGGCAGCGACCGCAATTTGTAATATGGTAAAAACCAAAGATGATATAGAAAAGGCACTGAATTTTGCAAATGGGCATTCAGAGATATGCGGGCTTGTTATAATAATGGAAGAACAAATAGGGATGGTGGGAAAAAGTATAAGGCTAAAGATTATTAACGATAATTAATTTTTGAGGTTAAATACAAATCTTGACACAATTTTGATTTTGTGTATAATGGACTTCAGGGAGTGAAATGCTAAAAAAATTGATAGTTGCAAAAAAAGCAAAGGTAGGAATTATCGGACTTGGTTATGTAGGCTTGCCCCTTGCCCTTGAATTGAATAATCGGGGTTTCACTGTTATCGGTGTAGATATTGATAAAGAAAGGGTAGATAAAATAAATAAAGGCATTTCCTTTATTGACGATGTTCCGCAGGGCGAACTTTCAAGATTTGTAAAACAAAAAAAATTATGGGCAACGACTGATTACAAGAAACTTAGAGGTGCAGATATAATAATTATCTGTGTGCCAACACCGGTGAATGTAAATAAAGAACCTGATTTGGAACCGATAATAAACAGTTCGGAAAATATCTCAAAGATTCTGCGGAAGAATCAGCTTGTGATTCTAAAAAGCACAACCTTTCCAGAGACAACAGAAAAGATTGTTTTACCCATACTTGAAAAGAGTGGTTTGAAGGTTGGTAAAGATTTTTATCTTGCATTTTGTCCAGAGCGAATAGACCCGGGGAATAAAAGATTTGGCGTTGCCAATACACCGACGGTCGTGGGTGGAGTTACGAAAAAATGCACAGAATTGGCAACCCTATTTTATAAACAGTTCGTTAATCAAGTCATACCTGTGTCTTCGGCACGGACCGCGGAAATGACCAAACTACTTGAGAATACCTTTAGAAATGTTAATATTGCACTCGTGAATGAATTTGCCCAATTGTGTGAACGAATGGGAAATATCAACATCTGGGAAGTGATTGAAGCGGCGAAGACAAAGCCATTTGGATTTATGCCATTTTATCCCGGACCGGGTGTTGGTGGACATTGTATTCCCGTTGACCCTTATTATCTCTCTTATAAGGCAAGGGAATACGATTTTCATACGGTATTTATTGAACTCTCGGCAAGGGTAAATGAAGAGATGCCATATTTTGTAGTAAACAAGACAATTGAAGAATTGAGCAAATCAGGTGTTTGTCCTGCAAAGGCAAGGGTCCTCCTTTTGGGAATGGCATTTAAAAAAGACATTTCAGATTTGCGCGATTCACCAGCAATAAGGGTATATCAGATAATAAAAGATAGAGTAGCAAAATTAGAATATAATGACCCGCATGTGCCTTATTTTGAACTGAATGGCAAAAAAATCAGATCAGTAAATTTAAATTATAAGAAATTGGAGTATTATGATGCAGTCGTTATTCTTACTGACCATTCAATATATGACTATGAACGCATTCTGAAATATTCACGATTAATCATTGATACAAGGAATGCAATAAAAAAGAACTACAAAAAAGTCAAAAAATTAGGCTGCGGTTCAAATTGTAATTTTTGAAATAGCCCACAAAAATTTTCCCCAACAGGAATTAAGGCGTAAGCCTTTTATCATTTAATAAAGAGCAACCTTCAAATCTGTGAGTTTTAATATTTTCTTAGACTCAATAAAACTATTAGAAATTTCGTAAGACTTGTATTGGCAGACCTTGGTCTGTAGATATTTAAATGCCGAGTAAACCCCTCACCTATTCCCTCTCCCCGCAAAGCGGGGAGAAAACAAGGGTGAGGGGAAATTCTTTTTTATCAAAAATGAAAGGGTAAGGACTGCGCATATTTTTTGAGCATCATAATTAATGTGTGGTTTTTGTATTAATCAATAGGCAGTTTAAAGACTAAAAATAGTTTGAATAAAAGTGGAGAGGGTGCTTTATAAGAAAAAGATCTTTTGGCCCTTTCTATATCGCTCATCGCGAATCTACTGTTCAATAGTAAAATGTAGTGGTCGAACTTGCGCGACATTTCAACAATCATCCCCTTGACTTTTTTTTATTGCTGTATACAATTTATGAAGGTAAAATGAAATTATCAAAAGAACAGGCAAAAAACAACTTGATAAAACTTATAGAAAGATTCAAAAAGGAATTGGAAGCCGGTAAAATAAAAGAGTACAACGAAGAAGCAACCAAGATTGCATTTATCCAACCATTATTAAAGGATGTATTAGGTTGGGATATTCATAACCGAGATGAAGTTAGTCCTGAAGAGAAAATCTCCCGTGGCAGGGTTGATTATGGTTTAAAGATAGAAGGACAAATTAAAGTCTTTGTTGAGGCAAAACCTCCAAAGGCGGATTTGAATAAACATATTGAACAGGCAGTCAGGTATGGATATAATCGCAAGGGCGTGCCATTTGTATTACTCACGGATTTTGAAGGATTTAAACTCTTTGATGTAACGATAAAACCCGATATAAGAAATCCAAAGAAGGGTTTGAAAATTGACCTGCAATGGGAACAATACTTACAAGAGTTTGATAAGATATGGCTTTTGTCCCGTGAATCTGTCCTTAAGGGTGAACTTGATAAATTATTGGTGCTTAAGCCTAAAGAGCGCGTTCCGGTTGATAAAGCAATCCTTGATGATTTAAAGAGATGGCGAGAGATGCTGGCAAAGGATATTTACAAAAATAACCGAAATTTATTTCATTCTGGCGACTCTGAAAAAGATGCTAATTATCTTAAAGAAATAACCCAGCGGATATTAGACCGTATTATCTTTATGCGCTTTTGCGAAGACAGAAAATTTGTGCACCGACCACCCTTGAAAGAAGTCTTTGAGGGAAGGACAGAATCTGTGGGAACCAATACAATGGTCTTTCTCCGCGAAGAATTCAAACATTATCATATAATTTTTGATAGTGATTTATTCAGACCTCAGGAATGGGAAAATAATTTGCTCATTGATTTCAGGGTTATGCGTGATATTATCTTGGAAACTTACGACCCATATCAATTTGATGTCATTCCCCTTGAAATCCTGGGTAATATTTATGAACAATATCTCGGTTATACAATCAGACTAACCGAACATCAGGTGAAATATGAACTAAAACCCGATGTGCGTAAAGCAGGTGGTGTTTATTATACACCGGAATATATTGTGGATTATATCGTGAAACATACCGTGGGCAAAATGCTCTCAGAACTACCACCTTCTAAAATCAAAAAACTGCGCATTCTTGACCCCGCCTGTGGTTCTGGCAGTTTCTTAATCCGCGCCTACGAAGAAATGCTGAACTGGTATAAAAACCAGAAAAAAAACCAATCCAGGTCTTCGCATCCCCCTTTATTAAAGGGGGATAAAGGGGGATTGATAGACGAATCAGAGCCAGCCCTCACAATAGAAGAAAAGGCAAAAATTCTGCAAGAACATATCTTTGGCGTGGATATAGACGAACAGGCAGTAGAGGTCACCAAACTCTCCCTTATGTTAAAAATGCTTGAAGGAGAATTCGGCATTTTACCCGGTCGGAATTTACTGCCGATGCTGGATAAAAATATTAAATGTGGAAATTCGTTGGTCTCCGGTGATGCCTTTGAATTGATGAAATACTTTGGCAAAGACTACTACAAAGTCAAACCCTTCAACTGGAGCGAGGAATTTAAACAGATAATGGTCAACGAAGGCGGCTTTGATGTTGTGATCGGCAATCCCCCGTATATTACATATTCTTTAGGTAGAGGCAGAACCAAACATCCAAAACCGGAAGTGGAATACATTTGTAATACTTATCAGCAATCGAGTGAATATAAGATAAACTCATTTGCCGTTTTTTATGAAAGAGCTTTACAGTTATCTCGGCCATATGCACTATGCGCATATATAGTGCCCGGAACAATTTTAATAAATCAAGCACTCTCAAAAATTAGATATCACCTTGTTTCAAACGCCAAACTTTTACAAATAGTATCGCTTAAGTATAAGGTTTTTCCAAGTGCCGAAATGGGGGACTGTGCGATATTGGTGGTCCAAAACAAGAAAGATAATAATTATGAAATTAAATTGAATGAGTATACATCGGAAATCTGGAATAAAGATTATCACCTGGACAAAATTAAATCAGTGAACATTCTGACTACTCCAGAATACCGCATTTATATGAATTCCTTTAGTTATGATATATTGAAAATCCGCATGAGAAAAAATATGAAGACATTAGAGGAAATAGTAAAATTCTATAATGGTATCAAAACCGGAAACAATAAAAAATTTATTTCCCATACGAAAATGTCATCGAAACATAAACCAGTTATTCGTGGTAGAGACTTTGAACGATATAGCGTTGTCAACCCACGTGTGTTTGTACTTTTCGACTCCAAATTACTATGGAGTAATACCAATGAAGCGATTTTAGGTATGAAAAACAAATTAATAATAAGACAAACTGGCGATAAGCTAATTGCGACCATTGATGAATTTGGTATTTATTGCATGGATACAGTACATATGATATATCAATCGTTATATAATTTAAAATTTATACTAGGTCTCCTTAATTCAAAGTTCCTAAATTATTATTACCTGTGTATGATCCCGGAATTTGGAAAGACATTTGCGGAAGTTAAGATCGCAAATCTGAAACAATTACCGATTCCTATGATAAGATATTCTATTGCTTCCGAAAAGAAACTTCACGATGACCTTGTGGCACTTGTAGATATAATGCTTGATTTAAACAAAAAACTCCAGACTGCCCGAGGAAGCGAAAAAGAACAAATTCAAAAGCAGATTGAAAAAACAGATAGAGAGATTGATGAGTTAGTGTATAAGTTGTATGGGATTACGGATGAAGAGCGAAAAATAATTGAAGGGGAGAAGTAGTCAGTATGATTGAAACTATTGCATATAAACCAGAAGGGCAATTGGAAAAGATTGATATTCCAGCAAATGTAAATATCTTACCTTTTTCAGCAGATTTAAAAATTAGAAATATAGATAAAAATAACATAATTCTCGTTTGTAATCAACTTGATAATGTATCTTCAATAATAGAACTGGCGTCCTCTAATCTTATATGTTCGTGCAACAAAGTTACAAGCCTGATATGCAAAAAATTGTACTCCAATGATGACATTGATTCAAAAGAACGCATATCGTCCGATTTCTTGCTTAATGCGATGCTCTATTATAACGCAAGTTTCGATTATCTAAGGGTCCTATTGAAATACATTTATACTTCATACTCCGATTTGATAGAAAATTATCCCCAGCAAAAAGTCATAGACAAAATGCAAAAATTAGACCTAAAAAAGCACTGGGAGTTGGCATTGGGTTACTGTATAACTTATGAAAGAAATGAAGAATTTTTAAGATGGTTAAAGCAAAATTGTAAAATTTCTGAAAAGATAAAAGCAGCATTTAAATCATTGGCTACCAAGAACAGAGTCTTGCGGATAAGATATCAAACCAATCAATTAAAGCACGGCGCCCCTCCCCATTTTAAGCGTAGCAACTCAACTAATCTTATTAATGTGAAGACATTTGAATCCATAGAACAGTTTTACAATAAAGAGAAGTTTAAAACTGTTAAATTGTCTGTCGGCAGTTATGAAAATCAACTTGACATTGATGAAGTGCAAAAATTTTTAATAAAATACCACAACTGCACTGCTAAATTGATAAATGCAGTAGTAAAAGATATTGGTTTGAGATAAAACGATGTATAATTTCCACACTGCCAGAGGCAGCGAAAAAGAGCAGATTCAAAAACAAATTGAAAAGACCGACAGAGAAATTGATGAGATTGTGTATAAGTTGTATGGTATAACGGAAGAGGAGAAAAAGGTAATTGAGGGAGATGATAACATATGAAATCAATTAGAAAATTAAAAAAATTTTTGTGCTGCCTTAAACAAAAGAATATTGGTTTATGGGAGTTAGGTTTTTTGATGACAAAAGATAAATTAAGTGCGGATCTCAAAGAATTTTATGAATCTCTCGTTAAAGACTATACAGATGAACCATTAGATGTTGAATGTTTAAAAGGATATGCCTCCATTTGGATAGAAAATGAACCAACTATTCAGGAGGTAATTTTAGCAAAAATTATTTTGGATTTAGAAGAAGTGGAATCTTTTATATCGCTAAAAGATAATGTTCTATCAAATAAAGTACTTGATATATACTCTGAACTGCGTCAGCATTTTTGCTCTACAGATAATTTATTTCTTCTCAAACCATTTGAAATACTCCCCGATGCTTTGGAATATAAGGATAAAGTTATTTACACAAAACTACCTTATCCCTTGGTTTACAACTTTATGTCGTATAGTCGTCAAAAAGGGATGCAGAATAAAATAAAAGCATCTCTATCCGCAAACATCATTGAACGGAGCAGTTACAAAACGTATTTACATGAGGAAAGAGTATATGGTCTTCCTTTTTCATTAGAAAGGATTAAGAATTTAGCAAAAAAAGAATACGGCGAATTTCAGGTTTTTCCAAAAAGTGATGTAGACAAAGCCTTAATCAGAGCATTTTATATCCCGGTGAAAAAAATGGAGTATGTTTTTAATCCCGTTGATAAAGAATTAATTAGTTTATCTATTGA